>WQRV01000051.1 GCA_009786575.1 Chitinispirillia bacterium
CTATCGGAGGATTGCACTTTACGGACGATGCCCGGCAGCTTGCGACTGAAAGCGGGATGTATTTGATAGATATAGACGAGGATAATGAAAAAATAAATGTCATCCCGCCTGAAAAGGCCAGGACGTGGTGATTGAACCGCAGTACCGTAAGCAAAACGGAACGGAAACAAAGGAGACTGATGTAATGACAGCGCAGCACAACAATACCGATACTGCCATAACCCAGCGGCGGAACCTGCCACTGCATGGCCTTGGAGTACGATCTCTCGGACAGGGACGACACCGGCTTCGAGGAGTTCCACCGGCGCTTTATGGCTGACATTCACAAATGTACTGGATTTCTATAAAATACGCAAAATCGGCCCTTAACAGGGTCGTATATTATATAAAGATTGATTCGTGACCGGGAAACGAGGATATAAGGTAAATATATGGCGTTAGGATGGAGTGAAATTCGCAGCAGGGCGGCAACGTTCGCGTATGAATGGCGTGATCAGGGGTCTGAAAAAGGGCAGAGCCAGACGTTTTGGATCGAGTTCTTTGAGGTATTCGGCATTAGCCAAAAGCGCGTTGCTGTCTTTGAAAAGAAAGTCAAAAAGATTGGCGGAGATGCCGGTTTTATCGATATGCTCTGGAAGGGCGTACTGCTAATAGAACAAAAGAGTGCCGGCAAAGACCTGACAAAGGCGTATAAACAGGCGACAGAATATTTCCCCGGACTAACCGATGACGAGTTGCCGCGCTTTATCTTAGTGTGTAATTTTGAAAAATTCCATCTATACGACCTGACCGGTGGAACCGATATTGAATTTGCGCTGAACGAATTACCGTCCAAAGTGGAATTGTTTGGCTTTATGATTGGTTTCGCGTGGGAGAAACCCACCGAAAGTGAAAAGGTCTCTATCGCCGCTGCCGAAAAGATGGCAAAACTGCATGATAGTTTGAAAAGTATCAACTACACAGGACGCAAACTCGAGCAATACCTTGTACGCCTGCTATTTTGTTTGTTTGCCGATGACACCGGCATTTTTGATAAAAACATTTTCCGCGACTTAATTGCCGGAACGAAGCTCGACGGCTCCGACCTCGCGCAAGTACTGGCAGACTTGTTTAGCCGCCTGAATACTCCGCCCAGTGAACGCTTAAAAATTGAAGATAAATTATCCTCATTCCCGTATGTCAACGGCGGATTGTTTGCCGATACCCTGCCTATAGCGGCTTTTGACAGTCAAATGCGCAAGGCGCTGCTCGACAGTTGCAGCTTTGATTGGGGATTTATCACACCGTCTATCTTCGGCAGCATGTTTCAGGCGGCTATGAGCGAAGAACAGCGCCGTGAGATGGGCGCTCACTATACCGAAGAGTCCAATATCCTTAAAGCAATTAACCCCCTGTTTATGGACGACCTGAACACCGAGTTTGAACTGATCAAAAGCAATACTAAGAAGCTGCAAGCGTTCCATGATAAGTTGGCGCGGTTAAAATTTCTCGATCCGGCCTGCGGTACCGGCAATTTTTTGATTATTGCCTATCGCGAACTGCGGCGGCTGGAGATGAGGGTTTTGGAAGCTATTTACACAATAGGCTCGGCGCAGGGCGCATCGATTCAGATGGCGCTTGACGTGCGGGACCGCTCAAAAATCGACGTTGACCAATTTTATGGTATAGAGATAGACGAGTTCGCCTGTGAGATCGCCCGTGTCGGTTTATGGCTGATGGATCATCAGTGCAATATGGAACTTTCAAAGGCTTTTGGCGGATACTATGTGAGATTACCGCTTGATAAGTCTGCCGTCATTTGTCACTCAAATGCACTAACCATAGATTGGAACGCGGTCTGTCCTGCCAATGAGTTGAGTTACATTCTCGGCAACCCGCCGTTTTGGGGTGCAAGGCTGATGAGCGAAGAACAAAAGGCGGATTTAGTGGCTGTGATTGTTGATTCAAGCGGCAAACCCATAAAAGGTACAGGTAATTTAGATTATGTGTCTGCTTGGTATTATAAAGCAACACAATTTATACAGCAAAACATGCAAATGCGTGTTGCATTAGTATCCACCAATTCCATTACTCAAGGTGATCAGGTTGCGTTGATGTGGAAATCGCTAATTGAGGATTATAATGTAAAAATAGATTTCGCCTATCGTACGTTCCACTGGACAAGTGCTGCTCGCGGCAAAGCCGCCGTTCATTGTGTTGTAGTAGGGTTCAGTCGGGATGATGTACAGACAAAGCGGCGAATTTTTGATGGAGACTTGGAAATTGTTGCTAATAATATTAATCCTTACTTGGTGGATGCTCCGAATGTGTACGTTGAGAATCGCCGTAAACCGTTGTGTGATGTTCCAAATATGATTTTCGGCAATATGCCTAACGATGGGGGACATTTTCTATTTACGGACGATGAAAAGAGCGGCTTTATTGAAAAAGAGCCAGATGCCACGAAGTGGTTTCGGCTGTTTTCTGGAAGTGAAGAGTTTATTAACAAAATTAGTCGTTGGTGTCTATGGTTGGAAGGTATTTCTCCTTCTGAGTTACATAAGTTACCGATGGTACGAGAATGTGTTGCCAAGGTTCGGAAGCTACGTTCTGAGAGTTCGCGTGAAGCAACACGTAAATTAGCAGAATATCCCACGTTATTTGGTGAGGTGCGTCAACCTAATAGTGATTATCTACTAGTTCCTGCACATTCCTCAGAAAACAGGACATATATTCCAATAGGTTTTATGTCAAAAAATGTAATAGCGTCAAATGCTTGTCTCATCGTCCCTAACACTACCGTTTATCATTTTGGTATTCTGACCTCAAATATACACATGGCGTGGGTGCGAACGGTTTGCGGCAGGTTGAAAAGTGACTACCGATATTCGGCAGGTATAGTTTATAATAACTTTCCGTGGCCCATGCCAACCGACAAACAGCGTTTGGCGGTAGAAACAGCGGCACAAGCCGTGTTGGACGCCCGCGCCCAGTACCCAAACGAGAGTTTGGCCAAGCTCTACGACCCCACTCTCATGCCGGCGGTACTCGCCAAGGCCCACAAATCGCTGGACAACGCGGTAAAAAACGCCTACGGCAGCAAGGGTTTCGCAAGCGAGGCGGAGCGGGTGACGGACTTGATGGAGAGGTATCGGGGGTTGGTTGCAGGGGGTGAGAAATGAGTAACGTAGCGCAGTATTCTTATGCGTTGAATAGATTAAATTATACCATATCAGGTTCTTCAGATTTTGAAAAAATTGCACATGTTGTAATCAAGTATATGTATCCTAAGTATGATTTCAAGATTTCGGAAGGTGGTCGAGGAACACAAGACGGTGGATATGATGGTTATGACCAAGCTAAAAAAGCAAAATTAGCGTGTTCTACTCAAATAGATTATGGCAGAAAAATAGAAGAAGAAGTCAAAAAAAGCAAAAAAAATGGTGATCGTATAATTTTTTACTTATCTACGCGAGAAATATCTGAACCGGATAAAAATAGTATTAAAACAAAGTATCTTGATACAGATATTGACGATATATACATCTTTGGAATTGACGAACTATCGCGAAAATTAGAGGATATGTTTAAAGAAAAATATAGTCCAGAGTTATATGATTTATTGGGTTTATCTTTTTTAAATGTTGGCCCCCGCTATGAACGTAGTGAAGCTAAACCATATAAGATTACTTTTAGTGGTAATATATACAAGAAACGAATGGTTATCTGTGAAGGAGATGTGGCTAAAGTAATAACAGGTGATAATCCATTGCTGGATTTTGTAATTAATTATTGCACAGAAAACAAGGTAGACTCCTTTAAAAATATTATTTTGTGTGGATTAGGTTATCTTGGTAAGAGTTTTTTAATGAAAACGACATTTAATCGTCTTATAGAGGAATTTTCTGATAAAAATAATTACTGTAAGTACAAATTTTTACCATTCATCCAATTTTACGAATTAAAACATTATTCTCCAATGCAGATCAGCAATGATATTAAAAATCCATTTGAACCATTAATAATATTTTTGGATGGATTTGATGAACTTAATGAATCAAAAAAAATAGTTTTAAATAATGAAATACAAAATATTTTAAATAGCAATAATTGTGTTCGTTTTATCATATCTGGAAGAAACTCGTCTTTTGACATAGATATCTTTTCTGATAAAATTCAATTAAACCTCGAAAAATGTTATGATTATAATGATATAGAGTTTATGAGGTTACGAGAGGAATATAAAGATACGCCAATTGCCGACCTGTTACCAATTCCAATGTACAGAAAATTTATTCAAGAGCGAAGAATATCTAAGAACTCAACGCTGGAAGAATTCTATTCATTATTGATAGAAGAACGTTTGCTGGATGACAAAAAAAGGGCCGATTTTTCGCATGGCATTTTGACAAGAGGAACATCTCGTATTGACATAACAGAATTTATTGCAAAAATATCAGATTTTTGTTATTGTTTATTTATTGATAAAAAAAATGTATTTACTGAAGATGAACTAAAAAAGCATTTTAATGATGTAAATTTATTTAATTTTGCCATAGGCTTACCAATAATAGATTATCAAGATGTCGGCAATATTAGTTTCATATCCAATTTTTATTATGAATATTTTATATCAAATATACTGTTAACTCAAAACAAATGTACTGTATGTAGTAATTTGTTTATAAGAGGAAAGGTAAGAATATCATCAATAGATATATTAGTATTATACATGAGTCGCGTTAAAATCAAGTCAAAAAAGATATATGACTATTTTATGAATAAGATGTGCAAATATGATATTGCGTGCATCTTACTCTGTGAGTTTGATTCTATAACGGATGCTGAAAGATACGCTTATTTTATATCAATATATGAAGAATACAAGAAAGGTAAAAAACAGATTTTTTACATTCGATTCCGTCGGATATATGGCCCGTTAAAAAATGTTGACAATATGGCACAACGTATGCAGCAATTATTACCAAATAGCAAGAAGCAGGATGCGTTAAAGTTTCTTAAGGCAGAGATTGATAAGTACCTTTCCCATCCATCAACAGATGATTCGTTAGCGTTCGCGAATGCTGTGATTTTATTGATACCGCGTATAGATGATTTATGGGGCAAGGAAGAGCAAGCTATTTTAAAAGAAATGTCTATACCGTTAATAAAATTTTTAATATACCATGATCTTTCAAGTGAAGTAAAAAATATACTGTCAGTAGAATACATTTTTAATTATTGGTATAAGGCGTACGATTGGACTACAGATTGGGATCAGGATCATTGGGAAAAGTTTTGTGAAAATATCTCTAGCGGTATTTGTACTCTATTTTCAGAAATTGCAAATGAACGTGAATTTACAATAAAATTCAACTTCTTTTCGTACTTCCATGATCATGGTTGTATAAGGTCATTATTGCTACCTGTATTCCGTTATGCAATTAAAAATAAATATATTGATGATAACATTGCAACGACCGTTCCGGGCATAATTAATGATGATTTCGAAACTCCAGTAGTATATGTAGATCATCGAAGCTATATACTATCAGATATCCTTAAGAAAATAAATTTAACGGTGGCAGAGATTCTTAGTTTATTGGTTTTTGCGGCAAAAAATGATCTATATAGGCCATTACATAACAGGCATGATAGCCCAATAAAGGTTTTAGAAGAAAGATTATTTCCGAGTATTGGGTTAATGGATGACAACGAGTGTGAGATGTTTTCGCAATGCTATCTTCATGTAAATAAATTTGGTGTTATTGACGATTTCGAATATATCAGGAAGTTGTTTGCAAAAGAGCAAAAACAAAAATTTGAAAAGATAAAGAAAGTTTTAGTTAGAGAGATTATAAATAAAAAAACGAAACCGATGTGGGTGAGCAACATGTTGGCCAATTTAATTAACTTTGTTAATGCCGAACTTTCATCTGAGTATTTATGTATGATAAAAGAAAATATGCCGGAAGATGTATATAGTAGCACAATGCATCATATATATCATAATAAGGAACATATTATAAATAATTCCGAAATTGTTATCAAAGAATACCGTATATTATTTAAAAAGGAATTTTCAAAAGAGACAGAGCGAAAAGACCAACTTAAACAAATAAAAGAATCAATAGAATTAATCAAAAAAAATGAACTTACGCTTATGTCGAATCACGAAATAATGATTGAGCAATTAAAGAAAATTAATGCTTTCATCTCAACCTATACCGTGAGCAATAAAGACGAAACGAGTTTTGGTAAACTATGTTTCTTAAACCACCAATGCATCATTAACGAAGTTTCGTTCGGAGATATTAGTAATATCCCACCGATATTTTCAGAGTACGCAATTGAAATAATGAAAGGTTTTTATCGAGATGATATTTTTGATATTGACATAATTATTGCTAAGTTACAGGATTATTGGTTTAAAGAAGAAAATTTTTATATTTACTTTTATTGGTGTTTCATTGATAAATTAGGCAATCAAAATGATGGTATTATTTATGATGGAGATATAAAACAAAAAATACTTAATAGCATAGATATTGGAGTGTCGAAAATATTTTTAAATAATTCTATAGAAAAATTTAACTTCAGCGACCACTGGTTAACCCCATTTTTATATTATTATGATATGTTACTGAAGAAAACGCCTCCGCGATGGATGCGTCTGGAGCATATACTCAAACTGATTGTGGTACCTTATCCAGATAAACACGCTACATCTACTGACGCGGACACCAGTTTTAACTGGTTGTCTAAAAACTTTCCTGTAACACCATATCAAATAGTTGAATATGGATTAAAGATTATTGATAATATATCACATCGTTACTCAAGGATGCAAATTACAAGATATTTTATTGATTACTATAATTCTAATGCTCCTGACGCAATAACGGATGATATATTAAATTTTATTATTAATTCTACCCAAAGAATGTTTGACCTATCACCATCCAATGATAGATCAGCAGAATTTCAATACATAGGATGTTTTTGGAGAGGATGTACTTCGAATCATATTAACCGCCTATTCCCTAAATTTGCAGCTAAAATAATTATATCCGCAATGGAAATAAATAATAATGACATAGTTGTCCACTATCGAAAGAATGTGCTGTTATATTGTGCAAAGCTTGCAACTATTGAACAAAAAGAGAAAATTATCCGCGAAATTGAAACTGATTTGCTGAATAGAGCGTTATCAAATACGGAAAAAGTGGAAGTTCATAATTTTTTATCTTCCCTTGGCAGAGAAGATTCCATAAAATTTATTATTAATTTGTATCTAAATGGCAAGGCCGTCGAAAACAGAAACTTTTTTGATAGTTATTCGTTTGGATATATAAAACAAAATCAAGAGATACTAAAAAATTATATAAAACTTTTTATTTATTCTACTGAAAAAAATAGTGAACGCAGGCGCATACTTAAAGAAATTGCTCGAAACGGTATAAAACAACATTTGACAAAAAATAACTTCAAAATATTTGAAAAAAGAATGTGTTGCGAGATTAAAAAATATAAAAAACAATCTAGTTGGATGTGGTGGTATTATGAGGAATATTTGTTAGAAATGGAACAATTAGTTTATTCTTGATTGTATCTGAATGATTGCCGACTTCATCTCCAAAAATCTACTTCCAAAGCAGTACCGCATCGTGGAGGAGATTGGTCAGAGAGGAAGATTATTTGTCTGGCGTACTGACTACTGCGGTTGGTATGGATTATCGCTCCGGCTACTGCACCGAAGCCTCCAACCTGACGATTGTACTATTTTCCAATAAAACTATTGCAATATCGCTGCCGATATAGTATTTTATACCGTATGGAACATCAAAACACCGAATACAAGTCCGACTGGAAAGACGAGTACCTGAGGGGGATATACGGCTTCGCTAACGCTCAGGACGGTACGCTTTTTATCGGCAAGAACGACCTTGGCGATGTGGTCGGCCTAAAGAATGCCAAAAAGTTGCTTGTGGATCTGCCCAACAAGATCACGGCGGTCTTGGGTATTGTAGCCAATGTGAACCTGCATCAGGCGCCTCTGGGGAGCTATTGGGACGCGATGCCCGTCCCCGGTGTCCCGGCATCGGATTTGAAGCCGGAGACATTCGACTTCCTTGTTCAAAAAAAAATCTACGGAAGTCCATAAAATAATGTATATTATTGATGTATCGTACACTAAGGAGGGCATTATGGCAGTACTGACGGTAAATCTAAAAGACGAAAAGCTTCAGGAGGTAGACGCTAAAAACCGTAGCCGTGACGAAATTGTGGATGAGGCGATAGACCTGTATTTGCGTCAAAAAGCGATGGATTGCCTCCGTACGGAGGGCTGTACCCCAAAAGCGATGGAAATGGCCAGAAAATTTTTGACTGAGGAGGACTTTTCCGCTTTTGTGGAGGAAGAGATACACCAGATGCGGGACGAGGAAGGTTGATAAGTTTTGGATGCCGGTAATGTATAGTTATATATAATCTATAATAATATTGGGGACAGGATTTGGTTAAGGTACGTTTTTTTACTGTTGCGCTCATCGCCCTGCTGACCGCCGCCGGGTGTAAGAAAGAGGCTCCGGAGGTTGCGGGCAGTGCGCCCGTCCCGGTTGCCGAGGTTCCGGCTGCGGCGGCGTTTAAGGATACTACCGTTTTTCTTCTGGATTCGATACGGAAGGGGGAGGGGCCGTTTAACCTGATGGAGCGGCTGCGGGTTGACCGGCAGCTTCGCCAGAGGGTTCTCTACGCTCTCGCCAACGAGGCCGACCTGACGACGCTTAAGGTCGGCGAGAAGTTCGCCGCCGTTTACAATATGGACACTACGCGGATCCTCGAATTTATCTACTATGAGGACTTGCTGACGACGCACCGGATACGGATTTTGCGCGGAGCCGACAGCGTGACGGTTGATCATGTACTCGACGAGAAGCCCAGCCGGGTCCGCCATCAGTTGATAAGGGGTGCGCTCAACGCGGGTACGCTGGACGCGGAGCTTAAGGATATGGGGATGCCGCCGCGGGTCGCGCAGCTTGCCATGAACGTGCTGGAGTGCAAGATATCTTTCAGGTCTGACGCGCGGATCGGGGACAAGTTCGAGCTGCTCATGGAGGAGACCATCTACACCGATACGGTTGACGGCGCGGCGGTTGAGCACGTGCTGAACGGCAGGACCCAGCTGCTCTACGTCATGTACGCGGGCGAGCGGGTTAAGGGGTTGCACGCGTATAAATATTTCGACGGCGACAAGAGCTCCTACAACGCCCACTACACGGAGGAGGGCGAGGCGCTGGTATTTTTGGGGCTGCGCTACCCGCTCGACAAGATACACGTCACGTCGCCCTACGGGATGCGCCGCCACCCTGTTACCGGCCAGAACGCCATGCACCACGGGATCGACTACCGGGCCGCTGTGGGTACGCCGGTCTACGCGGTCGCCGAGGGGCGGGTCACCAAGTCTACGTTTGACGAGCTGTCGGGCCACTACATCGCCGTCAGGCACAACGACGGCTACTCATCCTATTATATGCACCTGAGCAAAAAGAGCGTCGCCGTGGGGGCGCTGGTCAAGGCGCGGCAGGTCATTGCCCTGTCGGGCAACACGGGGCGCAGCGGCGGCCCGCACCTGCACTTCGGCTTCAAGCAGCCAAACGGCACCTGGATGAACCCCGGCAGCAAGCGGATGATCGCGACCCCCAAGCTCTCCGGGGATAAGTTGGATAAGCTGGGCGAGCAGATCGCCGAGATCCGGCGCATATATAAGGAATTAGATGTGCCGCCCCCCGCGAGTTGACAATTACGCCATCATTGCATAATAGTAAATAATCTTTGTAAAGTCGAAAAATTTGCGCTGTTTGTTGCCGGGATATATTTTATCTCTTCATATGATTTTTACGAGACTCATACGGCGATTTAACGCAGCCATAGCGGCGGCCGGAGCCGGAACCCCGGCTGCGGTGGCTGCACCTGCGCCCGGCCGCGCTGAAAACAGCGGTGAACCCCCCAAAACAAGGGAATTTTCATGAACGATATCCTGCTTTTGATGATTTGCAAGGTCCTCGGCGGCATCGGGATCTTCCTCCTCGGCATGCGCAACCTCTCCGAGGGGCTTCAAACCGTGGCCGGCGACCGGCTGCGCAAGCTGATCGGGATGGCGACCCCCAACCGCTTCATGGCCATCGGGGTGGGGTGCTTCGTCACCTGCATCATCCAGTCCTCGACCGTCTGCACGGTGATGACCGTGGGGTTCGTGAACGCCGGGCTAATGGGGCTGCACCAGGCCATAGGGATCATCATCGGCGCCAATATCGGCACTACGCTTACCGGGTGGATGCTGGCCATAAGCATAGACATGTGGGGCCTGTTGCTTCTGGGGCTCGCGGCGTTCGTCTACCTCTTCGCCAAGAACGAGAAGGTCCGCTACTTCGCGATGGTGGCGATGGGGATAGGCATGGTGTTCGCCGGGCTGTGGCTCATGAAAGACGGCTTCAAGCCCATCCGCGCCAACCCGGACTACCTCGAGTGGTTCACAAAGTTCTCGGCTGCCGACTACGCCGGGCTGATGAAGTGCGTCCTTGTGGGGTGCATAGTCACCCTTATCGTGCAGTCCTCCACGGCCACCATCGGCATAACGATGGGCTTGGCCGCGACTGGCGTTATCCCCTTCGAGACTGCCGCGGCGCTTGTTGTGGGCGAGAACTTAGGCACGACTTTTACCGCGTACTTGGCCTCTATAGGCGGCAATACCGGCGCGCGCCGGGCGGCATTCGCGCACATCTTCTTTAACGTGATCGGGGTAATCTGGATTACCTCGGCGTTCCACCTGTTCTTCCTGAAGCTGATAAGTTTCATAATAGGCAACAACCCCGATTTGGTGATCGTGGACGGGACGGAGTACGCCAGCTTCCACGCGGCCAGGGAGGCCGGCGCGGACGTGGCCAAGGACTCCGCCATTCACTTCCCCTATATGATGACCGCGATAGCCGCCGTCCACACGGGGTACAACATTATGAACACCCTCCTCTTCCTGCCGTTCACGCGCCTGTTCGCGAGGGTGCTCGAGGCGGTAGTGAAAGACAAGCCGGCCAAGGAGGCCCCGCGCCAGACCAAGCTCAGCAAGCTCATGCTCGACTCGCCGATGGTCGCCAGCGCGCAGTCGAGGAAAGAGGTCGTATACATGGGCAAGGTTGACCGCGAGATGTTTGACGCGCTCAGGGCCATCCTTGTCGTTGACGAGATCAACGAGGATTCGGTGAAGGCGCTCTTCAAGCAGGAGGACAAGCTCGACGCGATGCAGACGGAGATCACCGCGTTCCTGACAAGCCTCCTCTCCGGCGAGGTGCCGCGCAGCCTTAGCGAGGAGGCGCAGAAGCAGATCCGTCTCGCCGACGAGTTCGAGACGATAAGCGACTACATGACCGCGCAGCTCAAGCTCTACCTGCGCATAAGGAACGCCGGCATTGCCCTGCCCGATGTAATGCGCGCCGAACTTTTGGAACTCCACGACGCCGTCTCGGAGTACTTCATTCTGGTAAACCGCGCCTACAGCAGCAAGGACATACTGGTTTTGACGGGCGCCAACGCGCATGCCGAGGCTATAACCCAAAAGGTCCGCGAGCTGCGCGGCAGGCACGTTGCGCGCATTGCCGAGACCCAGCTCGACCCGCTTTTGAGCACCACCTTCCCCGACATTTTAGTGAGCTACCGCCGCCTGAAGGAGCACATCCTCAACATCGCGGAGGTAATGGTGGGCAAGGGCGGCTACGCGGGTAAACTGCCGCCGGCGTAGAACCCTCCCAAAAAAGAAATTCCGCGGGAGAGAGTCCCGCGGAATTCTTGCTAAAGTTCCGCTGCCGTGGTTATAACGCAATTATCCCGGCTGTCCCCAATTTGTGCCATACTTGACAATAAAATATTTGCTAATTTGCAAAAATCAGCTTATATTACTATATATAAGCAGTAATTCTAACATGGGACAGGGGGGCTCTATGGTTAGGAACAGGTTAATGCCGCTGATTATGTCGGCGGCGGCCGGTATTGCGGCTTTCGGGGTGCCTGCACAGGCGCAGCCGGTGCAGGATGGCTCTATAGTGCTGATTAGGGACGATTTCGAGGTCAATTACGACGGCTGGGCCGAAACCGGCGGTTTTACCAAGCTAACGGCGCTCGCCGAGGCGGCGTATAGCTCCTCTCGGGGGATGAAAGTCTCCGGCAGGACCTCTCCGGCAGACGGCGCGTTCTCCGAAAAAGGGTTCTACCTCGACGGCGGCGAGCGGTACGCCTACAGCGTATTCGTCCGGCACGGCGGGAAATCCACCGAAAAGTTCACCCTTACCCTCAGATGGCTCTTCCCCGACGGGGTAACATACGGCTCTGAGGCCATCGCCTCGGCGGACGTCAAGCCGGGCGTGTGGGCTGAGCTCTCGGCGGCGTATACCGCGCCCCCGGGTACCGTCAACCTGACCGTTTTTCTGGCCGCGAACAGCGCGTCCGACTTCTATTTCGACGAATTTACCGTTACCGGCAGCGGCAAACTGCCCAAAGCGGCGGCTGTCCCGGCCAATCCGGGCCTCAAAGACGTATTTGCCAACAAGTTGCGCAACGTGGGCACCTGCGTCCCGGCAAGCGGCGCCGGCAACAGCACCAACACCGCGATCATCTTGCGCGAATTCAACAGCCTAACGCCGGAGAATGAGCTAAAGCCCGACGCCACGATACAGCAGAGCGGGTCAACCAATACCAATGTCTCGGTGAGCCTCAGCCGCGCCGCGTCGATCCTTAAGTTTGCGGTGGATAACAACTTATCGGTGCGCGGGCATACGCTCGTGTGGCACAGCCAGACGCCTGCGTGGTTCTTCAGGGAGGGGTTCCAGGCCAGCGGGGCGGTCGTCTCCTCGCCGGTCATGGACCAGCGCATGGATAGCTATATAAAGAATATGTTTGCGGCGATCGCGGCGCAGTACCCCACCCTCAAGCTCTACGCCTACGATGTGGTCAACGAGGCGATGAGCGAGAGCGGCGGCCCGAGGACGGCGGGCAGCGACGCCTCTAACGGCCAGTCGATGTGGGTGCAGGTCTACGGCGGCAACTCGTTTGTGAAGAAGGCTTTTGAGTCCGCGCGCAAGTACGCGCCTGCCGGCTGCAAGCTCTACTATAATGATTACAACGAGTACATCACGGCCAAGCGCGACGGCATCATCAGCACAATCGTCAGGCCGCTCTACAACGACGGCCTCCTCGACGCTATGGGCATGCAGTCGCACCTTGACGTGCGCGCCGGCAACGACGCCTACCCGTCCGCGAGTTCGTACGGGCAGGCCATAGACCTCTACGCGGCCATAGGCGTGGAGGTGCAGGTCACGGAGCTCGACGCCACGGTGAACAACCAGAACTTCACCGCGCAGGCCACATACTATAAGGACATAGTAAACGCCATCCTCACCCGCGGCGGCACAAACAAGGTCACGGGTATGACCATCTGGGGTACGATGGACAACATGTCGTGGCGCAAGGACCGCCACCCGCTCCTGTTCAACGAAAACGGCACCAAAAAACTGGCATACGACGCGATAGCCGCGCTCGTTCCCCAGAGTGAGTGGGGCGACGGCAGCGGCGGCGGCACCGTAGAGCCCCCGCCGCCCATAGAGCCCGACAAGGACGGCTTCTTCTTCCGCCACACGTTTGAGGACAACACGGCTCAGGGGTGGGAGGGGCGCGGGGCCGCCACGGCAGCGCCCACAAACGCCGCCGCCGCAAACGGCGCGAGGTCGCTTCTGGCCAGCGGGCGCACCGCCGAGTGGAACGGCGCCGGGCTCCTGCTCGACATCCGGGCCTTCGCCCCCGGCGGCAGCTACAGCTTCAGCGTAGCGGCTATGCACAGCGGCGGCGCTGTCGACACATTCAAGCTCACTATGCAGTACACCCTCAACGACTCAACCCGCTACTCCCAGGTAGCGGCGGTTCCGGCACCGGGCGGTCAGTGGGTACAATTAGCGAACACCAATTTTGCCATACCAACGGGTGCAACGGGTATGCTGCTCTACGTGGAGATGCCTGGTTCGCTCTCCAACTTCTACATCGACAACGCCTCAGGCGCTGTCGGCGGAACAACAATCGGTCTCGACGGCGCGGCGGGCGGAACCTCCTCGGCCCTAACCGCCCAAAGCGCCGTCCGGGGCCCTTCTAAATTAGTGACGCTGAAAGGCAGGACGCTCACCGTCAACGTATCGCCCGGCTCGGAAGTGAGGGTAAGGGTCGTCAACCCGGCCGGCAAAACGGCGGCGAGCTTCAACGCCCGCGGCGGCGCGAGCCTGTCGCTCCAAAAACTCCCCGCCGGGGCCTACATAATAGAGGCCACAACCGACGGGCGGAGGATGGCATCGTCGGTGATATTGCGGTAAATGTGCGGATAGATGTATTGATGTGCCGTAGCAGGGGCGGGCCGCGTGTCCGCCCTTTTTATTGATGATGCGCCCAGTCGCCGCTTACAGGCGGGTTGATCTTTTTGGCCGTATCGAATAAAAATTCATCTTTCCCGCACGTCAATTTGATTTTATTATTGCCGATATCAACAGATACCTTGCCGTTATCCTGCGGCTGTTTGTTGATGTATATTGACGCTAAGGTAATTGCCATCTCCAAACCGTCACCGCGCCTGTAATTCCATACCTCGTCGGGCTGGGCGAGGCGGTAGGGTTCGCCGTAGATTGATTCACCGGCGAATGAGGATGACATCAGAAACCTGTACGTGTCTTCTATTGATAAATCATTAGCGCCGATGAGGGATACCGGATTCCTCTCGACCGCCGCCTTTAAAAACGGCTTCCACGGGGATATCGACAAATCCCGAAATGCCATGAACGCCAGGTCAACCGTTTCATTGCCGTTCCTCTGCGCCATTAAAACGTCCCTCGCGTCCTTTGCGTCTTTTACACCGTCAAGGCTTATGGGGGGTGATGATTCCCAGGTTTTCTCCTCGTCCGGCATTACCGGTACTGTCCTGCAAAAATTTACAAGGTCGTTGATGATGTAAGAACTGCTTACCGGGCCATCAGCGAATTGCCCGTGCAGCTTGTTGATATCGTCATTATTGTCGATACAGATTTTATTATCGCGGAGAAACGCCTCCAATTCCCCCATGTCAAACCGGTTGGGGCGCAGCTCGGTGTAGAAATCGTCGTGCTCGATGTCGGATAATAGTATTGATTGCGTCTCGTCGCCGACTCTCAGTTTACTGGAGTGTTCGTAGCTGTAGACTTTTTCGGCCTCGATGTAGAGCATTTTGCCGTGGCAGTTGTGGGAAATCTGGAAATGCTTTTGCAGGCTGCTCTTGTGGCGGAGGAAGTTCGCGAGGATCTCGTAAGTGATGTCGGTAGACAGGAATTTCGTCAGCCTGGCCTTCATCTGCCCGTAGCGCGTTTTGTCGATGGTTGCGTTCGGGTATAAGGTGTGGATGTAGCCGGTGTTGTGCGCGACGATAGTTACGGTCTCGTTCTCGAGCGCCCGCCGGGCTTTTGCCGAGAGCTCCGTCCCGTTGTACCACATGTTTTTGGTGACGATACGGCGGTTGTTGGTGATGATCCCGTCGCTTATATCTAAAAAATTTTGGGAGTGGAGCGGGGTCGCCAGCAGAAAAATCTTATCAAGCGGGATATCCGCGACCGCGAAGGCGGCCGAGGCGTACAGGGCGGCCAGCGACACGCACTCCCCGGCGCCGCCGGCGTACCCCTCCTTGAACCGGAACGCCTCCATCGCCTCGAGCGTCTCCGTTTTCCAGTAGGGGATGACGTTTGTAGTGTACTTGTCGAGCCCGAAGTGCCGCCGGATGTCTATATCGAAGTAGTATTTGTCCCCCTCGTAGCCGAAGAGCGCGTTGCTGCTGGCCAGCACGCCCTCGTCTATGAACTCCGCAAACCGCGCGATCTCCCGCTCCTTGGTCGTCAACCCCCACGTATCCAAGTCCAGATTGAACGCGAAGTGGTCCATTATGTACTGCTTAAGCCGTTGCACCCGCTTGAGTTCGCTCCCTTTGGCCGATTTTTGGAACCAGGGGTCCTCCCGCCACCGCCAGAGCCGCGGCGACATGATGTTTGCCAGGGCCAGGGCGTACATCAGGCGTGGGAAGATGAAGACCTCCATGTCCGACAGCGTTACGGCGGCGGAGTATTTTTCGACGGATCCGGGGCTTTTTGGGTTGTACACGGGCGGCAGCTTCCTTTCCCCATAAAAATAATAACGGCGCGGCTGTAACAAAAGTTATTCCGGGATATTCTAATACATATATCCGCGGCGGGAGTGCCCCCTCGGGTTTCCCACCCGTCCCCGAATCGCAGAAAAAGCGATAAATTTCTGCGGATTTCGGTCGTATTACGTATATTAATAGATTGCGCTTAATTTTTATTTATATCCTTATAATAGGAGAGGGGAGTACGGTATGATGGTTTCTGTACGCAGGTTTGCAGGGATTGTGGCGGCGCTGGCTATGTCGGCGGTGGTAATGGTGGGGTGTGACGACGGCAAGAAGGATCCCGTAGGGCCGGGTACCGGCGGCGGCAACATTGCCAACGCGGCCAACGAGGCCTGGACCCTGTGTGTTGATGGCGCCGGGTGTACCGGGTACGTCTTCAAGGCGGACAAGTCCGCTTTCACGGTCGTTCAGCTTCCGGCGAGCACCGACTGGATCTTCGTCGAATTCGGCACATGGGCCACATCCGGCGATACGGTGACGGTTACGTTCGGAGGCGTTCCGGTGTTGACGGCGGCCTACAGCGTTAAGGGCAGTTCGCTGGAACTGACGGTGGAGGGCTCTCCGGTCGCGGTCACTTATACGAAGAAGAGCGGCGTGACGCAGGGTGGCGGCGGTGAAGAATGTGTGGGCGATGACTGCGAGGATCCCGGCGAGATCGGCTACGACCCGAAACTGATTACCGAAGAGGGTCAGGCGTGGGTCAACGATGACGGATTCTTTTCCATTGCGGTCGTCTTTAAAGCGGGAGGGAGCGGTACCTCCTATTATAATGTCTTAGGTTTCTGGCTGGGAGAGGATATGGACGGCTGGTATACCATTGGCAACAAGCTCTATGTAATCGTCACCGAAGAGGACGAAGACGGCGTTATGGTTACCGACACATCTATTAGTACCTATACTGTATCGGGGAATACCCTGACGCTTATAGATGAAGAGGAGGGCGAGACCATTGTATTCACGAAAAAAGAGCTGACCATTGGCGGCGGAGGCGACTCCGGGCTGGAGAACACAATGTGGATGGACATGGAAAGCGGCGCCATGTGGTCGTTCTTATCGTTCTTTGGGATGCCTATTGCCCAATACGTAGATGATGAGAATGATGTACATGAGCTCTATATGTGGAGCGTGTCCGGCGACAAACTGACCCTGACCCCTATGGACGACGAAGAGTTCGAGCCTACCGGTGAGCCGGATAAGGTACTCACGTTTTCAATCGACGGCGGCACGCTGACCCTCGACGGCGTGGAGTACGCGAGTGTGTCGGGTATGGAGGACATGTTTAAAAAGAAACTGCCCAAGGCGCCGAAGCTGCCCAAACGGTCGCAGCTTTTGGCCGGGAAGTAGCGGTACGGCAGGAATTGTTTACCGCAAGGGCGGGCCGAGGCGGCCCGCCCTTATTTTTTTGGCCTTTTTTGCCTTCCGGCGCCCCATCAAAAAAAAAAATTAAAATCCTCTTGAAAAATTGCTAACATGAATTATATCTTATGATTTCAGGGTCCTTTGTGCGTCTCAAGCGGTTGATTTTTAGGCGGCAGGGGGTGCATGGGGGACTAAAAAGGCTGTAAATAATGCTGTTGTCCACCAAATAAAGGGTAGGGGTAAGGTAATGGAAGCCAAAATCCAGGAACTGACGGACAAAATCTACAAGGAAGGCGTAGAGAAGGGCGAGGAGAAGGCCAAGGAGATCGTCTCCGGTGCGGAGAAGAAGGCCGAATCCATCATCAAGGAGGCCAAGGAGCAGGCGGAGAAGATTTCTGCCGATGCCAGGAAAGAGGCCGCCGAGCTCAAGACGAAGACCGAGTCCGAGATCAAGCTCTCGGGCGCGCAGGCTGTCTCCGCCATAAAGAACCAAATCGTGAACGTAGTCACCGCCAAGGTGATCAACGAGGGCACGACCAAGTCGCTCTCCGACGCCGCCACAATCAAGGAGTTCATCTCCGTGGTGGTCTCCAACTGGAAAGCCGGCGGCGAGGCCCCCAAACTCGAGGCGCTCCTCCCGTCCGCGAAGCAGGACGAGCTGGCAAGGGCGTTCGAGGCCGGCGCGTCGGCGGCGCTCAAGACCGAGTTCACTAAAGACATCAAGGGCGGATTCAAAATCGGCCCGGCGGATGGTTCGTTCAAAATCAGCCTCACAGACGCCGATTTCCAGGAATTCTTTAAAGAATACCTGCGTCCGAGGACACGCGCTTACCTCTTCGGCGAATAAGAGAGCGGACTAATGGCACAATACGAATTCCTCGTGGCCGGCATGCCCGACCTGATTCTGGACGAAAATAAAAACATCGTCCCGTTCAGGACGTTTATGTCCGAGGTCGAAACGATGGTGGAGGGGTCGCACTACGACATCGTCTCCGCGATGAGGTTGCCTATAGACAATCAGAACCTCATAAGCGTACTCGATAACAAGCCCGACTTCGACGAGCGCGGCAACTATACCCGCGAAGAGCTCGTAAACGCCATACGCACGTTCGACGTGCCCGAGTACATGCACGTCTTCCTCACCGCCCACAAGGAGAACAAGCCGCTCTTCTACGGGCTTACGCCTATAGACCAGCTTACAAGGCTCTTCTACGATTATATGGCCGAGTCGGAGAATGAGTTTTTGAGGGACTGGTACGAGTTCGATTCCGACATGCGCAATGTGGTAACTGGCATTAACCTGCGGAAGGGTCTCACGCACATCGAGGCCATATCCACAGAAAAAGACCGCACCCCGGCGGCGCTGACGATAGTCGGGCGCGGCGCTGTGGCCGACGCGGTAACAAAGTCGTCCTCCCCCGATTTCGGGTTGTCGGCCGAATACCCGTGGGTGGAAAAGGTCGTATCCTTAAGCCGCGGCAGTCTTACGGAGATGGAAAAAGGGTTAGATAACATACGCTGGGATATATTGAACGAGCTGACGGCGTTCTCGTATTTCGATATCGAAACGGTAGCGGCGTTTACGCAGAAGCTGATAATAGCCGAGCGGTGGCTGAAGTTAGATCCGAAAGAGGGCCGGGCGAAGTTAGACAGGCTGATTGAGGAGATGATGAGCAGTTTTGAAATGCCTGAAGGGTTTTGATTTAAGATAATAAGCATTGCAGGATAAACGGAATAAACGGAGGATAACGGAAACATGAGCACCAAGGGAAAAGTGGTCGGTATCATATCGAACCTGATCACTATCGAGGTTGACGGCCCTGTGGCCCAGAACGAGATCTGCTACATCGATCTCAAGGGCACGAAGCTGATGGCCGAGGTGATCAAGATCACCGGCAAGAACGCGTACGTGCAGGTGTTCGAGAGCACGCGCGGGCTTTATGTCGGCTGTACGGCGGAGTTCACCGGACACATGCTTGAGGTAACGCTTGGTCCCGGCATGCTGTCGAAAAACTACGACGGCCTGCAGAACGACCTCGACGCCATGGAGGGGGTATTCCTCAAGCGCGGCGACTACACCGCTCCTCTTGACTTGAACAGGAAGTGGGGCTTCACGCCTCTGGCCAAGGCCGGCGACAAGGTGAAAGCCTCCGATTGGCTCGGCAAGGTCAAGGAGGGGTGGATCGACCACAAGATCATGGTGCCGTTCACCCTCACCGGCACCTACACCGTGAAAAGCGTTGTGTCTGCCGGCGAGTACGCCGTTAAAGACACAATCGCGGTGCTCACCGATGAGTCCGGCGCCGACCACAACGTGACGATGGCCATGAAGTGGCCGGTCAAGGTTGAGGTCAAGGGGTACAAGAATAAGCCCCGCCCGTTCAAGATCATGGAGACCGGCGTCCGCACTATCGATACGCTGAACCCTATCACCGAGGGCGGCACCGGCTTTATCCCCGGCCCGTTCGGCTGCGGCAAGACGGTTCTGCAGCACGCGCTCGCGAAGTACGGCGAGGCGGACCTCATCATCGTGGTGGCATGCGGCGAGCGCGCCAACGAGGTGGTGGAAATCTTTACCGAATTCCCTGAGCTCGACGACCCGCGCAC
>WQRV01000052.1 GCA_009786575.1 Chitinispirillia bacterium
GTGCTGACCATCATGCTCCTGTTCCTGCTCAAGAACTACTCGGCGGACGGTTCCATCCTGACCAATGCCGACAACCTTGTGCTGCCGAACTCGGAGTCTAAAAAGAAGCCGACCGAGGTGAACCTGCAGATTGCGGTGACTCAGGACATGATCCTTCTGGACAACCAGGCGGTCGTCCCTACCGACGACGCCCGGAACATCCCGCAGGAGGAGGCAGACCCGATCATCACGAAACTGGAGGAGCGCCTTAAGGTGTGTTTGGCGCAGGAAGAGGAGATGGTTCGTTTGGGGGCGCTCAACGCCGTTCAGGGCAAGGTTATCGTTCAGGTCGATAAGAACATCGATTTCGACGTTCTTTTCAAACTCATGAACACCTGCGGCAAATCGGGCTACAATAACATGAACTTTGCTGTCATGGAAAGGGACGAAGGCTAAGCCTCTCGCGCCGGAAAGGATAATAAACGGTGAAGTATAAGATACTTATTAAAAAATGCGAGGACCCGCAGAGGGCTTCGGGCATTGCGGCCGAGGTAGCCCGCTGGTCGGGAAGTACGCCGGACGTGGTGTACAACGCCATCACGCAGAAGGCGATCTGCATCCGTAAGGAGGCGGACGAGGACGAGGCCCAAAGGCTGAGCGCCCAGTTCGGCGCCATTGGCGCTGAGGTGGAGCTCGTTCCTCTTCAGGAGGCTGCGCCCGTCGCCGCCGCTGCCGCTTTCGCGGCTGCGCCCGCCGGGTATGCCGCTGCCGCCCCTATGGCCGCCGCCGTGCCGCCCACGTCTACTGCCGCGAGGCACGACGACGATGACGAGGAGGAGGAAGAGCCGGGGAGGATCCTTACGGACGAGGAGTACGCCGCGGCGGCTAAGTCGCGCCCCGACGTATTCCACTTCGAGAAATCGGGCAGGATGAGGAACATTCAGATCATTTGCATGGTAGTGGCGGTGGCGGCGATTTTCGCCATCAGCGCCCACGTTCCCGTTGAGGTAGCTACCGACTTCTTCGAAAAGATGCCGGAAGAGCGTTCGGCCAAGCTTGTGAAGGCCGACGAGATTCAGGCGCAGCTCGACGAGCAGAAGAAGAAGGAAGAGGAGCAGAAGAAGGAGAAGGTCGAATCCGACAAGAAGCAGCTTAAGCCCACCAAGAGCCAGGGCGTCAGCGCATCTACGGGCGGCGGCGACCCCAGGGCGCGCGTTACGCAGATGGGCGTTCTCGGCATCGTCTCCGGCCAGATTAAGGGCAAGAGCGTAGCCTCCGCCGACATCTTCGGCAAGGGCGGTTTCGCCTCCGACATCGACGCTATCCTCTCCGGCGTAGGCGGCCTCAAGTCCGGCGGCGACGGCGGCGTTGGCCGTAAGGGCGTAGCCGGTATCGGCTACGGTTCGGGTTACGGCTCGGGCTTCGGCGGCAGCGGCGGCGGCATCGATGACCTGATGAGCAGCCTTTCGGGCGGCGGCGGCAGTCTCGACCTCAAGAAGCGCGGCGAGCTCAAGGTTTCTTCGCCCGACTTCCTTAAAGGCGGGGCGCTGACCGGCGGGCGCAGCCGCGCCAGCATTCAGCGCGTTGTTATGCAGAACATGGCGGCCCTCCGGCACGCTTACAGCCGGCGCCTGAAGGACAAGCCGGGTTTGAGCGGCACGGTTACCGTCAAGTTCTCGATCGACGAGTTCGGCAAGGTGATTTACGCCTCGATGGTCTCGTCTACCCTGAGCGACTCCGAACTTGAAACGACGGTAGTGAGCAGGGTGCGCAGCTGGATGTTTGACAAGATTGACAAGCCGGGAGATGTGACGGAGGTAACTTATCCGTTCACGTTCACGCAGTAAGTTTGATTGATGCCGGCGATGGGGCGGGACGGATTTACCGGTCTGCCCCGGAGCTGGTTTTAATATGACAATAACAAAAACAAAAACTTTTCTATCGGAGGCAGTATGATTAAGAGGAGGGCGCTTGCGTTAATTCTCGCGGCGGGTTTTGTGGTGGGCAGTTATGCAACGGACGCGCGTGTCGCGGTTATGGGCAGGCAGAGCACTCCCTGGTTTTACCGCGACGAGGTCAGCGTCTTCAGCAATCCTGCCGACATGAGCCTGTATCCTAACATGCTTTACGGGTCGTTTGGCTGGGTGCCGGCTCCTGCCGGGGACCAGCAAAATTTTTATTACCAGTACAATTTGGCCGTGGATCCGCATTTTGGTGCCATGATCTCGCACCGTTTCAGCGAAGAGGAGAACGGCCCGATGTTCTCTTTCGGCGCGTTTTTGAACAGGCGCGACAATATGGTGGATAAGCTCATGATGGCCGGCGGTACGGACCCTCTCAGAATTGCCGACACCAACCGTGTTGGGTATAACCTCCCCGAACCGGTTGGTAAGCTTGACCTTATGTTCGGTTACGATTTGGGCAACGGCCTCGCGATTGGCCTTGGCGGTTATGCTGCGTTCCAGACCATAAAGCAGAACGACAATATCACCGCACAGACGGAGTTTTACAAGGGTTCGCTGGGCGTCAACTGGAACATTGAGCAGGGGCTCGACCTTGAGGCCGCGTTTAACGCCGGTTTCTCCAATGCCAGCTACCTGCCCATCGGCGTGACTTATCGTCCCGACTCTGTGAGGGTTGTTTCCGACGGCGATTATTTCATCCGCGGCGATGTGCGTTTCTTCTCGGCTGTCCCTGCGATTAACGGTTCGTTTGTGCCCCAGGTTTCGCTTGAGTTCATGGAGCTTGCCGAAAAGAAGGTCATCGACCTCAACGGCGGCGTGGGTATAAACATGAACATCGACCGCGGCTTCTTCTGGGCCGGTCTTCAGGGCGTGTACACCCAGACCGACTCCGTCGGCGGCGCCAACGAGTCTATCGGCGCGCGCATCAGCTTCGGCATTGAGCGCAATATCATGTGGGACTGGTTCCTCATCCGTGTCGGCGGCCAGAAGGTCGTAAGGCACGAGACGAAGGGCAACAATTCGACATGGTGGGAGAACAACCCTTCCGACGGGTCTGACGGCGACCTCGTAGGCTTAGGTTTCGGCATTAACATCGACAACAGGCTCCGCATCGACTTTGTCGCGTCGGAAGACCTGCCGTACACCTTCACTAACCTGATAAGCGGCAACACATACAACCTGTTCAACAGGGTTAGCGCGACTTACAGGTTTTAATTGATGGCGGTATCGGGCATTAACCGGGAAGTGGATGGTACCGTAAGGTGCCATCCACTTTTTTTTGTTTTTGGGCGGGGCATAAATTATCTTATTAGTGGGAATATGTCAAGGGGAACCTCTATTATGCGTCTATTGAGCAAAATCGCTTTGCCGGCGATGTTTTTGGCCGTGTGCTTCTGCTCGGAGAGCGATGAGATTATCAGGCAGAAGTTCGACATTATCATTGCCGACGACATGAAAGCCATTCTGGAGGGTGTCGCGGAGGAGGCTCTTTTAGAAAAACCTTATGTCGATATACTGGAATATGTGAAATACGAGGAGGGGGTGTTTACAAGGCGGGCGGTCGTCGATTTCTATTTTCTGAAGACGATTGGGGTGAAAATCTCGCGTAAGTACCGTTATCACAAGCGTTTAGGCCTGTGGGACAGGTATTATAACAAGTACTATCAGTTTGAAGCGGAAACAGCGGGGGCCGCGGATGTTGCGGAAAATTGAACTGATATCAGCCGTCTTCGTGGCGCTTCTTGCGTTTGCCACATCTGTGCCGGCGCAGTCTTCCCTGCCTGCCGACATGCACGAGTGGGCGCTCAAGAGCATTGACATGGTTTTCCGTGAGGATTTCCGCAATGCCGAGGCTGAGGCGCAGAAGATCATCCGCGCCTACCCCGACCACCCTGCCGGGTACTTTTTCATGGCCGCAGCCGCCGACACGTGGATGCTGCGCTACCAGTCCAACCGGCGGGAGGCCGAGTTCTACCGCTACTGCGATCAGGCTATTGAGCGCGCCGAGAAGGTTTTGGCAACAACCCCCCAAGACGAATGGGCCCGTTTCTTCATGGGCGGGGCCGACGGCTACAAGGGAACCTACGAGGTCCGCTACGAACGCTACATCACCGGCTTCCGTCTCGGCTGGAAGGGTGTGTCGGTCTTTCTGAAGATGGCGCAGGAGGGGAGCAAGAATCCGGACATACAGTTTGGGATAGGGGCGTACGACTACTGGCGCAGCGCGCTCATGAAACTGCTCTGGTGGATGCCCGGCGTGGAGGACAAGCGGTCGGTGGGCATTCAGAAACTCCGGGAGGTTCGGCAGAACGGGCTTTACAGCAAGATACCTGCGGCGATGGTGCTTGTAGACATCTATGTAAACGAGGAACTTTTTCAGGACGCGCTCAATGCTTCCGACGGTATGCTGAAGCAGTACCCGCGCGCGCTGCCGTTTTTGTGGGGGAGGGCGCAGGCGCTGCACGGGCTAAAGCGGCATGAGGAGGCCGTAACCGCTTACCAGCATATTTTCTCAAAGTGCGAGAACGACCCGAACAATAATTTCTATAACCTCGTGCAGGCCAGAATGGGGATGGCCAGGGGCATGGCCGCGCTGGGAAAGAATGCGGAGGCGCTCTCGCAACTGGAGGCTATCGGGGCCTATACCTTGTCTAAGGACATCCGCAAGCGCCTTGAGTCTGTGATAACCGAGGCAAACAATTTAAAGAAGCGGGTTGAGCGGGCGAGTTAGCTGCCGGGATCGCCGTTAATACCGTCAACACTGCCGGCTGCATCAGCATCAGCGCCATTACCGGTATCGGCAATATCGTCAACAGCATTGTCAACAACGGCATCTTCGGCAAGATCTTTTACGAGTACATCGACGGGAATACTGCTTTCGCCGGTGTTGACGACTACGTCCGCGTGCGCGGCGGTGTTTTCGACGAGGTTTTCGTCTTCTACGCTGTCGCAGATCGCCACGTCAATGACCTTGTCATTTTTATCAAGCCCGATCAGCCTTACGCCCTGCGCGTACCTGCCGGTTTCGGATATCTTTCCGGCTTCCGACCGGATGATGATGCCGTTGCGGGTTATCAGCATTACGTCCTGCCCCGTTACTTCGCCGGGCGCTACTCTCTTTATGGAGATGACGCCGCCGTTGCGTTCGCTTGGCTTGATGTTGGTTATGCCCCAGCCGCCGCGGTTAGTTTTGCGGTATTCGGAGACGGGGGTCCTTTTGCCGTATCCGTTTTCGGTTACCGTGAGGATGTCGTTTTTGTCGTTGGCGATGATCATGCCGATGACTTTATCTTCGGGGCGCAGTTTGATGCCCCTGACCCCGCGCGTTCTGCGGCCCATGTCGCGCGCGGCGCTCTCGTGGAACCTGACGGCCCGGCCCGATGTGGTTCCGAGGATTACGTCGTCGCTGCCGGTGGTGATTTTCACCTCGATGAGCGAGTCGCCGTCATCGAGTTTTATCGCGTGCAGCCCCGCTTTTCTCACGTTTGAGTATGCGGAGAGCGGTTGTTTGTTGACGGTGCCCTTTTCGGTCGCGGCTATGATGAAGTGCGAGTCGTCGAAGTTGCGCACCGACACGAACGCGGCGATTTTTTCGTCCTTCTGCAGTTCGATAAGGTTTATTATCGGGCGCCCCTTTGAGTGGCGGCCGGCCTCGGGGATTTTATACACTTTAAGGCAGTAGCACCTTCCCTTATTTGTAAAGAAGAGGATGTTGGCGTGGGTTGACGCCACGAAGAGGGTGCTGATGAAGTCGTTCTCTTTGGAGTCCATGCCCTTGATTCCGCGGCCGCCCCTGCTTTGCGCCCGGTATTCGGAGACGGCGGTGCGCTTGATGTAGCCTTCGTGGGTCATTGTTACGACCATATCGACCTCCGCGATCAGGTCTTCTATGTCCATGTCGCTTGTGGCGTTTGTGATCTCCGTTCTTCTGGCGTCGCCGTATTTCGCTTTCATCTGGAGGAGTTCGTCCTTGATGATGATCATCCGTCTGGCACGGTCGGCCAGGATGTCTGAGAGGCCGGCGATGATTTTTTGGAGCTCGGCGTACTCCTGTTCGATCTTGTCGCGTTCGAGGCCGGAGAGGCGCTGCAGCTGCATTTCGCGGATGGCTTTGGCCTGAATGTCTGTGAGGCCGAAGCGGGCCACAAGTTTCTGGTGCGCGTCTTCGGTGGACGACGACGTTTTTATGAGCGTTACGATTTCGTCGATATTGTCTATGGCGATGCGCAGCCCTTCGAGGATGTGCGCGCGGTCCTGCGCTTTTTTGAGGTCGAACTGCGTTCTCCGCACGACCACCGTGTGGCGGTGTTCGAGGAAGTGCGTCATAAGCTCCTTGAGGTTCAGTATCTGCGGCCTCATGTTGACGAGCGCGAGGTTTATTATGCCGAAAGTTTTTTGCAGGTCGGTGAATTTGTAGAGGTGGTTGAGCACCGTGTCGCCGAACGCGTCTCTCTTTATGCCGATGACGATGCGCATGCCGCGGCGGTCGGACTCTTCGCGGGCGAACGAGATGCCCTCAATCTCCTTGTCGCGCGCCATGTCGCAGATTTTCTTGTAGAGCACGCCCTTGTTGACCATGTAGGGTATCTCCGTGATGATGATCTCCTCGCGCCCCGACGCGGTTCTTTGAACTTCGGCCCGCCCGCGCACGATTACCCTGCCTTTGCCGGTTCTGTAGGCTTCGTAGATGCCGTCGCGGCCGTAGGCTATGCCGCCTGTAGGGAAGTCGGGGCCGGGGATTACGGTTATAAGGTCGTCTACCGTGGCTTCGGGGCTGTCGATGAGCATGACGAGCCCGTCAACGATTTCGCGCAGGTTGTGCGGGGCCATGTTTGTGGCCATGCCCACCGCGATGCCGGTTGTGCCGTTTAATAGCAGGTACGGGATTTTGGACGGCATGACCGTGGGCTCTTTGAGCGATTCATCGTAGTTCGGCGTGAAGTCTACGGTATCCTTGTCGATGTCGGCCATCATCTCTTCGGCCAGAAGCGTCATGCGGCACTCGGTGTAACGCATGGCCGCCGGTCGGTCTCCGTCTACGGAGCCGAAGTTGCCCTGCCCCTTGACCATCGGGTAGCGCAGCGAGAAGTCCTGCGCCATGCGGACGAGCGTGTCGTAGACGGCTACGTCGCCGTGGGGGTGGTATTTACCTATGACGTCGCCGACGACGCGCGCGGACTTCTTGGGCGGCGCGTTGTGGCGCAGGGCGAGCTCTTCCATGCCGAACAGCACGCGCCGGTGCACCGGCTTGAGCCCGTCTCTTACGTCCGGCAGCGCGCGGGACGTTATCATGCTCATCGAATAGTCAAGGTAAGACTTCTGCATCTCGTCTTCTATGAAAACGGGCAGTATCCTCTCCGAAGACTCCGGCTGTTGATTTTCCTGTTCACTCATTAATCAATACCATCCTCTATCCGTTGACGTAAAAAAGGCATCATCCGGTGGGCCGTAGAATCGTAATTCAGCGGCGTGACGGCTATATAGCCTTCAAGCACCGCCCGCGCATCAAACGCCGCAGACTCTTCCATGCCGTACCGGTCTCCGTAGACGCGGTAACCGCCGTACGACGGATGATCCTTGTCCTCTATCTGTTTATACTCATCCTCATAATTGGCCATGCTCTGCCACGTTACTTTAAATCCCTTAGACTCCTTAGGATCGCACGCGGGGAAGTTGATGTTGTAGAATACCCGCATGTCAAGCTGAGGGTGCGGCGCGTTCAGTATCTCGTCAATAAGCATAGGCGCCATAGCCGCGTACTCTTCCATGTGCGGGCTGCCCCTGTTATACATAGAAAACGCGAAGCTCGGTATGCCGTAGAACGCCCCCTCGCGAGCCGCCGCGACCGTTCCCGAATAAAACGCCGCGACGCCCGAATTATCGCCGTCGTTAATACCCGATACCAAAATGTCCGGCTTCTTTTTCATAATCGCGCTGATAGCGAACTTGACGCAGTCGGACGGGGCGCCGCTGATTATATATCCCGGCATCCGGTCGTCTGCCCCGGCCTCGCGGCAAAAGAGCGGTTTCATGAATGTGAACGTATGCGCCACGCCGCTCTGCTCTTTTTCGGGCGCCGCGACGACTACGTTGTAGTGCGGCGACAAAACATCGTACAGGCACTTAATCCCGCGCGCGTGGAAACCGTCGTCGTTGGTTAACAGCACAGTTTTTTTTGTTGACATCAATTTCGTCCTTGGCGATATCATCAGATATCAAGAAATTTAACTTTCTCGGCGTTCTCTTCTATAAATTTGCGGCGCGGTTCCACCTCTTCGCCCATCAGCATTGTGAAGATCCGGTCCGCCTCGATCGTATCCTCTAATTTTACCTGCAGCAATGTCCTCGTATCAGGATTCATTGTCGTCTCGGCCAGCTGGTCCGGGTTCATCTCCCCCAGGCCCTTGTAGCGCTGGATGACAATGTTTTTCTTTTCTGCCCACTCTTTTATAAGTACATCTTTTTCGTTGTCGCTGTAAACGTAGCGCTCCTCTTTGCCGGATTTCAGCTTGTAAAGGGGCGGCTGGGCGATGAAGACGTTTCCGCTTTCGACGAGGCCCGGCATGTGGCGGAATAAGAACGTCAGCAATAAGGTGCGTATGTGCGCCCCGTCTACGTCGGCATCGGTCATGATTATGATTTTACCGTAGCGCAGCTTGCCGATGTTGAACCCGTCCATATCCTCCGACGACCCGAAGCCGGTGCCGAAAGCCTGTATCATCACCTGTATCTCCTCATGCGAGATGATCTTGTCGATACGCGCCTTCTCAACATTAAGTATCTTTCCCTTGAGCGGCAAAATAGCCTGAAAAGTCCTGTCCCGCCCCATCTTAGCGCTGCCGCCGGCGCTGTCTCCCTCTACGAGGAATATCTCGCATTTTGCCGGGTCTCTCTCCTGGCAATCGGCCAGTTTATCAGGCAGCCCCGCGCCGTCCATTCCGGTTTTCCGCCTCGCAAGCGCGCGCGCTTTACGGGCGGCCTCCCGGGCAATCGCGGAATTAATGCATTTTTCTACGATCTTTTTAGCAACGGCCGGATTCTCGGCAAGAAACGTAGACAGCATCTCCCCGACGGACGTATTGACTAATCCCGCGATATCCGAATTTCCCAGTTTTGCCTTAGTCTGCCCCTCGAACTGCGGGTTGGGCAGTTTAACGCTGATGACCGCCGTCAATCCCTCCCGTAAATCTTCCCCCTTTATCTCCACCTTGTCCTTGCTGTTCTTCATCAAATTGTTGGCATCGATATAAGAGTTGACGGTACGCGTGAGCGCGGTCTTAAATCCTGACAGGTGAGTCCCGCCGTCTACCGTATTGATATTATTGGCGAACGAGAAAATATTTTCGTTGTACGAATCGTTGTACTGCATGGCGACCTCGACCTCCACGCCGTCGCTTACCTGCGAGAAGCAGATGGGGGAGGGGTGGAGCGGCGTTTTGTTTTCGTCGAGGTAAGTTATAAACGACGACAGCCCGCCGGGGTAGCAGAACTCGTGGCTTTTGCCGTCGGGGCGCTCGTCTTTTATGTTGATGATTATGCCCTTGTTCAAAAATGCCAGCTCGCGCAGCCGCTTTGACAGGATGTCGAAACTGTACTCTGTGGTTTCGAAGACATCGGGGTCGGGCCAGAAGGTAATTGTCGTCCCCCGTTTGCCGGTATCGCCGAGGGTAAGGAGTTCGGTTGTGGGGATGCCCCTGCAAAACTCCATTGAGTAGGCTTTGCCGTCGCGGAACACTTCGGCGAGCATGCGGGTGGAGAGGGCGTTGACGCATGAGACGCCTACGCCGTGCAGCCCGCCCGAAACCTTGTATGACGAGTTGTCGAACTTACCGCCGGCGTGGAGGGTAGACAGCACGAGCTGCAGCGCGCTCATCTTCTCTTCGGCGTGGTAGCCAACCGGTATGCCGCGCCCGTCGTCTACGACGGAGATGCTGTTGTCGGGCCGGATGAAGACATCGACCTTCGTGCAGTAGCCGGCGAGGGCTTCGTCAATCGAGTTGTCTACCACTTCGTACACGAGGTGGTGCAGCCCCGGCGATCCGGTGCTGCCGATGTACATCGCCGGGCGTTTGCGGACGGCTTCGAGACCTTTGAGGGTCTTAATGCTGTCTGCGGTGTATTGCTGGTCGCTCATACCGTTTATATCTCCGTTGGTTTTTATGCTCAATAAAAAAGTATATCTTTAATCGTCTCGCACCCGGTCTCCCTAAGGATCGAGGCCATGATCGTCTCTTTCATGTACGTCAGCTCCTGCCGCCACGCCGCCGACTGAACCCTCACGCAGAGGATGCCCTTTTCGGACTTTTCGCATACCGTTACCCTGGCTATGCGTTCTCCGACGATTGACGGCCAGCTCCTGACGACTTCCCACTCCCTGATGGCGATGTCGTAGCCCATCCTCTTCAGGAACGCCTCGAGGACGGTTCCTATTGACAAAGGCTTGCCTCCGCGCCCCTTGCTTGCCGGTTTCACGGTACCGCAACCTTTCCGGGCTCTACCGTGCACCGCAGCACCCTGTCTCCGAGGGCCGCCTGGCACTTTGGGGCGGCAATGAAAATCTGCCCCCGCCCCTCTAATAGCGGATAGACCCGCGATGTCCTCTCGGGATCTAATTCCGACACGGCGTCGTCTACCAAAAAGATCATTCCAGCCCCCCGCCGGCGTTCCATAAGAAGCGCCGACCCCAATTTCAGCGACAGCGCGAAGGATCTGCACTGCCCCTGCGACGCGTAAGATTTCGCCGCCCTCCCGTTGAGCAGGAACCGCAGGTCGTCCCTGTGCGGCCCCGCCCCCGTGAACATCAGTTCCGCGTCTTTCTGACGGCGGTCCAAGAGAGTATTTAAATATAAATTCTGCCATTCAGAAATGCAAGTGAAATCGCACTTAAATTTAGGAAAATATTCTACCGAAATTGACTCTTTCCCAAAGCTGATTTCCGAGTAATAATTATTTGTCAAATCGCTCAGCTCCCGGATGATTTCCATCCTCGTAAAAACGATTTTTGCTGCCGATTGCGCCATTGCCTGCTCGTAGATCTCGAACTGGACGGGGTCGGATGTCACCCCGAAGAGGGCGTTCCGGGAGAGCATATTGCGGCGGTACGACGTAAGGGCGTCCATGTAGCCGCGGTCGGCCTGGCTGATCAGCATGTCGAGGAACTTCCGCCGCGTCTCCGGGGCCCCGTAGACCAGTTCCAAATCGTCCGTCCCAAACGATACGACCGGGCGCTCCCCGAACCACTCGCTGTAGGAGCGCAGGCCGGCGCCGTCGCGCTTCATGACCAATTTTTTGTCACGGGAGAATCCAATCGCGGTATTGATGACGCGGCCATCATCTCCGTCCCCGTAAAAATCCCCCTCGATGTACGACGTATCCTGCCCTATGGCGATCATGTCGCCCCTTGCTGCCCCACGCTGCGACCTGCCTGTGCACAACACGTGAATGCTCTCCAGCAGATTGGTTTTGCCGGCGCCGTTCAGCCCCTCCAAAAGCGCCCCCTCCTTGGGGAACGTGATAGTCAGGGAGGGGTAGCTGCGGAAATTTAGGAGACAGAGGTTTTGGATGAACATTTTTTCCCGGACGAACGTGCAATCGTCGTTGTTTCGCTGCTCCAACTTTCGATTTGGGAGGTGGACTGTTGACAAAGATCGTCAAGTTCAGCCTGTATCGCGCCAACTTGTTCCCGTAATCGATTGAGTTTTATGACAAATATCTCCTGTGCCGCCATAGCGCGTGAAAGCTTAAGCGCATCCGGCGACAGTGTTGATTCCATCATTTCAATTGCGTTACCCATGTTATCCCTCTATTCCAACCTTACCGGTATCGTCACCACCCGGTTATCATCCATCCGCACCCTCACGACAGACATCTGCTTAGATACGCCCCTTACCGGGAACCGGTAATTGCCGCTTGTCAGCCTGTCCCTGCTTAATACCGCGATCTTCGCCCCTTTCATATTGAACAGCTCTACCGACCGCGCGCCGGTACCGCCGATCCTTAATTCCAACACCCCGCGGTGGCCGCGTACCGATACCGCCGCGGCATTCTTTACCGCCGGCGCGCTGCCCCGGATGTTCGCCGGCGCATCGTACTTATCCCATCCCGGCATGCCCGCGAGCGTTATCACGTAATTGTGGTTCATTATGTGGTTCCAGTCGGCGGCGGTGTTGACCTGCGTGGCGAACTGCCCGTTCCACGACATGAACCACGACCACTCCGCGCCGTCGGCTGCGAGGCTGTCGGGGTAGGGGATGGACCCGTTTTCGCTCAGGGCGATGATTTTGTTCGCGCCGAATATCTCCTTGATGTTCTCGAAGTTGGAGACGAGCGACCCGGTGGCCCGCGCCTGTTGGTTGTTGGGCGGGTAGTAGTCGCGCCCTATGATGTCGGCGTATTCGTCGCCGGGGTACCATTCGAGCTCGCGGCCGGACTCTTCGGTTGTCCAGACCCATATCAGGTTGTTGAGCTTGTGGTGGTTGACCATGCGGTCGAACATGAGCCGCCAGAGCTGCGCGCAGGGCTTTGGCCCTTTCGCGCCCCACCAGAACCACCCGCCGGCGGCCTCGTGCAGCGGCCGCCAGAGGACGGGGACATCCTTGTCCGCGAGCGTTTTCAGAAATCCGGCCACCTCGTCGATATCTCTGAGCATTGCAATGTATTCGGGGCTGCTTGTGTTGAACGCGTCGTATGACGAGTTTGTGAACGCCTTGGTCAGGTCGAAAGTCGTCTCTTTTGTGTAGAACGACTGGTCGTGCGTGGAGTTGCGCAGCGGGTCGCGCCAGTGCCAGCAGTAGATGGGTATGCCGCCGGCCTTGAAGAAGGTTTCGGCAAGGGCGATCGTGGCGTTGTTGTAGCCGGTGAACCAGTCCCCGCCGCCGTTCGGGCGGTTGGCCTGCTCGCCGGTGCCGTGCATGAAATCGAGCCCGATGAGCGCCGGGTACTTGCCTGACGCGTCGAACGCGTTCTTCATCTCCGGCTGGCTTGTGTGCGTGTGCGCCGTGTACTTGCCGTCGTTCTGCATTACGTTGTCGGTCATTACGCCGCTTATTATTTTTTTCTGGAAATTCTCGCGCAGGAACCGGTACATCTTGCGTGTGTTATCCGAGGCGTTTGGTGTGACAAGCGTTGCCGGGACGGTGAACGGCGCGGGTACGTAGGGGCCGACCTCTATGTAGTCCAGGCTCACCCATCCCCACGAATTCGTTATGGCGACGGTGTTGGCCCCGGCATTGAGCTTTACCTTGCCCGCCGCTTTTATGTTCTGGAATGAGGCCGGGCCGCATTCGGCCCCGTTGTACGGCCCGGTCATGGGAAAAGTCATTGTTCCGGCCGCCGCGTTGTTGACGACGAGGTTTTGAACCTTTGAGTCGTCGCAGGTCTGCGAGTACTGCGTCCATATCGTGTAGAATCCGGCAGTTGGCGCGGATACGTTGAACGTCAGGCTGCCGGCGCGCATGTTGACGTAGGACCCGCCGGACGCCGCCGCGTCGGCTACCGTGCAGGCGGCGTCGCCGGAGGCGGAGCAGGGCTGGAGCGACCCGGCGGCCTCGGCCTCGTATTTGCCGGCGGCGAGGGCCGCGGATGCCGACAGCGCTATTGCCGCTGATAGGGCTATAATGTTTTTTCTCATTTCACCATCCTCCTCACCGACTGCGTTGCAGCCGTCGTTTTGCCGGTTACGCTGATAATGTACATCCCACGCGGCAGATTGTTCATCCGCACGCTGTGGCTGCCGCGCCTGAGGTCCATAGACTGCACCCTTTTTCCGTTTAAGGTGTAGACGTCTACCTTGCTGTCGTCTGTCAGGCGTACCTGCATGGTCCGCCCCGATACTTTTACGTATTGATTGATATTGGCGTTTTGACGGCTGCCGGTGTGTTTTACTTGGACTATCTCGCCGCCCGGGTCGCCGAGGCACAAAACGTCCTTCACCCACAGATCGCCGGACGACCCGTTGCCGGTACGTATGTACCACGCGATGGATCCGACGAGCGAGCTGTCAGTTGTTACCGCGGCGCCCCAAGACGGCTGGGCGAAATCGCTCCACCGGAGCGCCGTGGTTGTCCAGTCCGCTGCGGCGGGCTGCGCCGGGGATTCGTGGAAAGCGTAGTCGGTTACGTCGCTCTGTTCGATGCGAAGGGCGTGGGTGACGCCTTTGTAGGAATAGCCGATGCCGTATGCGCAGCGGGCGGCGTTTGCCACGTCGAAGCCGGCCACTATGTACGGCGTATGCGGGTAATCGCCGGTTACTATGGAGTATTCCGCGTGCATTTCGCCGTTATTGACGGTCTGTGTAACCGTGCTGCCGCCCGGGTTTACGTCTGTGTACCAGTTCGGGTTTACCGCCATCGGCGAGGCTTTGCCCTCAAACGGCCGGTCAACATCCGGCGCCCAGGTTGTGTCTTTGCCGGTCAGCCAGCGGTAGATGTAGCGGCCGTGCGGCGTCATCCGCGCCGGGTCGGTCCAGCTGCCAAGCTCGCCGGGGGCGCTAAGGGGGCTCGTTGACGGGAGCCAGTAGGCCAGAAGGCTCGCGGACTCCGCCTCGGCCATCACGTTCCAGGCGCATGCCGATATCTTGAGCGAATCCATAAATTTAACCCACAGGTCGGCTTGCGGGAAGTTGCGGGTCTGGGTGCCCGGGCCGTCGGTAGTGCCCCATTCGGTTATGAATACGGGGAAACCGGCGTTGAGCGTGTTGATTACGGCGCTGCGGTAGGTGCCCCGCTGAACCCAGTTGTCTGTTGTGCCCTGCACCCAGCGCGCCCCGTTCAGCTGGTGGTCGTGGGCGTAGACGTGCATGGTTATCGCTATATTGTCGAAAACTTCGCCGCTTGGGTCTTTGGGGGGATTGGCTGCCACTACGTCGGGTACCGAAGCCCACGCGGGGTTGCCCACGATGATGAGGTTGTTGAAACCGGCGTCCCGTATCGCTTTTATGACCGTCTCGGCGTAGGTTTTGACCGGCCCCGTGCTCCCCGGCTCACCCCAGTCGGAGACAGGCCCTATCGGCTCGTTGTATATCTCGAATATTACGGCGGGGTTGTTCCCGTACTTGCCGGCGAGGGTGTCGTTCGTAAAAAAGTCGATGGCCAGCGCCGTCCGGGCCGTGTCGTGCGTGCTGTAGGAGTGCCAGTCAACGATGGCGTACACCCCGCGCTCGACGGCGCGGTCTGCCACCCGCCTCACACGCTCCCAGTTCGCCTGCCGGTACTGCGCTATATCGTAGCCGTGGCTGACGTTGTAGTCGGGGGGGGAGACGTAACTTATTCCCAGCGGCGCCCTTATGATCTGCGCGTTCCAGCCGTCGATCATCGCGTCTACCGCGGCTGTGATGAAAAACCTGTCGGTGCCCCACTGGGAGACGCTCCAGGGAAAACTCGGGCCCTTTAGCTGCACGGCTTCTCCGCCGGAATTTTCCCCTATGATTTTGTTCCCGCTTGCCATAAGCCGTCCGTACTCCTCTACCGGGCCGGCCAGGGCCGCAAGCGCCAAGAGTGCGACGATGGCGATGACATTGACAAGCCTGTTGGTTAAAATCATAATAACCGCCTTTCGGTAAGATTTTTTTTGGCAAGCCTATACCATAATATATATTATGGTAACACGCCCCCGGGTATGTGGGGGCGTTTTTTTGTCTAATTTTTTGGAGGCGCTATCTTGCTGAACTGGTTTTACGGTACAAATATCTACACTCAAGTTATGTTTTGCCTGGGGATGGCCGTCGTTACCGGCGACTTTCTGGCGTCGGTATTCACCATCGTCTACCAGAAGTCCATCTACAAAAGCCGCCGGAAGCGCTGCGACGAGACCTACGCGCCCAAATGCAGCATCGTGGTGCCCTGCAAGGGGATACCCAAAAACTTCGGCAACAACCTGCGCGGGTTCCTGGCACTTGACTACCCCGACTTTGAGGTGATATACGTTACGGAGAGCGGCAGCGACGCGGCGGTGCCTGAAATCAAAAAGATCCTCTCCGAAGACAACCGCGCCAAGTTCACAGTGGCGGGGCTCGCCACGGAGTGCGCGCAGAAGAACCATAACATGCTCGCCGCCCTGCGCGAGGCGTCGGACCGGTCGGAAGTCTTCGTATTCGCCGACTCCGACATCAAGCCAGCGCCGTACTGGCTTAAAGAGATCGTCCTCCCGCTGCAGGACAAAAAGGTCACGGTGACGACCGGTTTCCGCTGGCTGCTCTCGTCAACCGGGTCGATAGGCGAGCTCTGCCACTCCTACGTAAACATCTTCATCTACACCTGCTTCTGCACCGCCTGCTACTTCGGCGGCGTGGGGCTGTGGGGCGGGACGATGGCCATCCGCCGCAAGGATTTTGAGGAGCTCGGCGTGGCCAAAAAGTGGAGCCGGGCCGCGGTGGACGACATGAGCCTTTCGGCGATAGTCCTTAAAAACCGCCGCAAGGCGGTCGTTGTCCCCACCTGCCTGACCGTTACCGACGACCTGCTGCCGACAGTAGGGGCGACGGTGTCCTGGTTCGAGCGCCAGATTATGTACTTCAAATCTTACCAGACCATTCTGTGGGTTATCCCTACGCTGCCTATTGTTTTGACGGCTGTGGCGCTTTTGTGCCTGCTGCCCTTTGCGGCCGCCGGCCATTTTTTGACGGATTATTCGTTCTGGGATCTGGGCGGAGGGGTGTCAATAGTATTTATCCTCGGCCACACCCTCACAGCGTTCTTATACCCGGCTATAGGGAAAATGCCCTATTACGGGCGCTTCCTCCTGCTCCAGCCGTTTTTAAGGTTTACGCAGGTGGTATCGTATTTCAGGACCTGGTGCACGCGGACAATTACGTGGGCCGGGATCAAATACCGGCTGGCGTTCAACGGCGACGTGAAGTCGCTGAGGAGATAGGCGGCTATATGTCTATGCGTTGCACTGTATTCGCCTCAGGCGGGGGCAGCAACTTCCAGGCGTTGCTTGACAAGCGGGCATCGGGGGACCTGCACGTGGATTTTGTGCTGCTGGCAGGCAACAACAGCGGCGCAAAGGCGTTTGGCCGCGCAAGGGACAACGGCATCAATACCTTGCATATCGCCCCATCGCACTTTAATGACGAGGCCGCCTACGCGAAACGCCTTGGAGATGCATTGACGGAGGTCAATACCGAACTGGTCATCCTCGCCGGGTACATGAGAAAACTCCCGCCGTCCATTGTGCGTGAGTACCGAAACAAAATCATCAACATCCACCCCGGATTGCTGCCCGCGTTCGGCGGCAAGGGGATGTACGGCATGAACGTCCACCGCGCGGTCCTCGATTACGGCGCGAAACTCTCCGGGGTCACGGTGCACTTCGTAGACGAGGAGTACGACCACGGCCCCGTAATCCTCCAAAAAGCCGTCCCCGTTCTTGATGGCGATGATGAAAATACGCTGGCCGCGAGGGTCCTCGAAGCGGAGCACGACAGCTACTGGCGCGCCATAGAGGCGCTGGCTTCAGGCAAAATACGTGTTGACGGGCGCAAAGTGGTATGGACATCCCAAACCTGAAGAATCTGCCGGTCCCGCAGCTGGAAGAGTTCGTCCTGTCTATGGGCGAGCAAAAATTCCGCGCTAAACAGATATTAAAGTGGATCTACCAAAAGCGCCTCTCAGACTTTAATGAGATGACGAACATGCCTAAAACATTACGCTCTGCGCTCGCGGAAAAATCGTCCATCGCCAAGTTAGACCCGCACGTAATCCTCGAGTCCTCCAGCGGCGACGCCGTAAAATTCGGCTTCGTATTGCCGGATACGGACCTCGTTTCCGAAAGCGTTTTGTTAATTGATGACGACCGCCGCACCGCCTGCGTATCGTCCCAGTTAGGGTGCGGCCTGGGGTGCACCTTCTGCGAAACGGCGAAACTCGGCTTCATACGCAACCTTACGCAGGGGGAAATCATAGGCCAGCTCATAGGCATCAATGATTATTTGGCAGACAAGGGGGATAAGCCCGTAACTAACATAGTATTCATGGGTATGGGCGAGGCGCTCTCCAACTTCGACAGCTTCATCTCGTCACTCAAAATAATAATGCACGAAGACGCCTTCAACATCGGCGCCAGAAGGATCACCGTATCCACCGCCGGCGTCATCCCGTCTATCGAAAAACTTATGCGCGAAGATTTGACGATTGGTTTAGCGATATCCTTAAACGCCTGGAACAACGATCTGCGCAGCCGGTACATGCCGGTCAACAAAAAATATCCTATCGAACAATTAATACAGATAGCGAAACGCTACTACAGCCAAACGGGCCGCCGCGTCACGTTTGAGTATGTGCTGATCCGCGGCGTTACCGATACGGACGAGGCGGCGGCGTCCCTCGAAAAATATTTGGGCGGGTTCCCGTGCAAGATCAATCTGATCCCCGTCAACCCGGTGTCAACGAACACTATCTGCGCGTCTCAGGATAATGTCCCGGCATCGTCATCCGTACAGATTGCAAATGCTCAACGGCTGTCATCACCCGGCACCGGCGCCGTAGAGCGTTTTTCAGACGAGCTGCACCGCCGCAACCTCGCCGCTACCATACGGCGGAGCAGGGGGCAAGACATTATGGGCGCGTGCGGCCAGCTTACCGCGAGATTAAAAAATGCCGCGGCGGCGCTCTGCGTCATCGTTACGCTTGCGTTCACACTCTCTTTTGCGCAGGATGACGACGGCGGCCCCGCCGCCCCCAAATTCCACCTGTTCTCCCGCGCCGTGCCGCCGAGCCCCGTCTCCCAATCACTCGCCGGCGCCGGCACCGCCATGACGCTTGACGGCTTCGGCGGGCTTGTCAACCCGGCCCTTACGAACGCGGCCTTGACGGGCAGGAACACAAAAGCCGCCGGCGTAGCCGCAGCCGGTTTCGGGCGCACAGATTCGCTCTTCAACCAGGCCGTCCTCCCCTTCGCCGCCGTCTTCTCCGACCAAAACGGGATGATGGGCGCCTACTACCGCTACATGCGCGGAGACCGCGGCTCGGCGCACGGCCTCACCGTCAACTTCGCCGGCACCCTCTTCGAACAGGTTGACGAGCAGGGCGCCGTGGAGTTCGGGCTAAACATGCGCTACGAAGGCTCAAACCGCAGGCACGATACCGGCCTTGACGCGGAGGGGAAAACGCAAACACAGGTGGTACACGGCAAGAGTGTGCTGTTAGACATAGGCTTTTACCAGCCGCGCATATACCCGGGCCTCGATTTCGCGCTTGTCATAAACAACGTAACCGGATACATCTGGACCGACATCGACGGCGCGAATCAGAAAGAGGGGTGGGCCGATGCCGTGCACACTGCAATGACAATCGGCGCGGTGTACACGCTGCCGCTGTGGAGCCAGGCGGCGCTGCGCCTGCCGTTCGACGTGGAGTTCGCCAACCTGTTCACGAGATCCGCGCCGGCTAAGTACGTAATACGCACGGGCGCGGAGGCGCGTATAGCTAAAATGTACTGCGTGCGGTTCGGGTACGCAAACGCGCCGGAAAACCCGCTCGATATGATAACCGGCTTCAACCACAAAAACCTCTTCTTCGGCGGCGCCGGCCTGTCGGTAGAATCCATACAGGCCGATTTCTTTATCGGCAGGAACGAATTTGGGATATCGGCGTCGTACTGGTATTGATACGCCAAATGATAATTTAGCGGTGTGTTGATGATTGTAATGTTTCGCGAAATTACACGCACGATTTTGTAGGGGCGACCGTCCCCGGTCGCCCGCCAACGCATGGATTACAATATTCCGCAAAATACACCAACAATCCAACGTAGGGGCGGGCCTGTGTGCCCGCCCGCGATGCCGGGATTGCGGTATACGTCAAATCAAACGCAATATCGCAATTC
>WQRV01000053.1 GCA_009786575.1 Chitinispirillia bacterium
CACAAGATACCCTTATACAATATCCTCCTGCAAAACAAAGCAGCTCGTACACAATTCCAAACAGCGTAAGGGTAATAGGAGAGTATGCGTTCGCAGGTTGCCCCGGTCTTACATCTGTCACAATCCCCGGCAGCGTGAAATCTATCGGCAAGATGGCATTTGCTTTTTGCAGGAATCTTAAGTTTGTGACAATCTCAAATGGTGTAAAATCCATAGGCGAGAATGCGTTTGTGGAATGTACCGCTCTAACGTCCGTCACAATCCCCGGAAGTGTAACATCTATCGCATTTCAGGCATTTGCGTATTGCCGCGGCCTAACGTCCGTCACAATCTCTGATGGCGTGAGGTCTATCGGAGGAAGTGCATTTTACCTTTGCTCAAGTCTTATATCCGTCACAATTCCGCGCAGCGTGACTACAATCGAAGCGATGGTCTTTGTTTCTTGCACCAGTTTGACGTCTGTAAATGTACACAAGAACAACCGTTCATACGTTTCTGTTGACGGCGTATTGTTCAATAAAGCGATGGATACCCTGAAAAGATATCCGCCGAAGAAACAGGGTACGGCGTACGCGATTCCAAACGGCGTGACGACTATAGAAATGTATGCGTTTGAGGATTGCGCTAACCTGACATCCGTAACGATTCCAGGCAGCGTAATTGAAATCGGAGATCGCGCATTTTCCTATTGCAGCAAACTGACCTCCATCACAATCCCCGGCAGCGTGACATCTATTGTGGGTGGTGCGTTTGTGAATTGCACCCGCCTGACTTCCGTTACCAGTTTGAATCCAATTCCACCGGCCATTGATGATAGCGATAACCCATTCAATGGTATTCCGTGGGGCGCAGCCTTACTCGTCCCGGCTGCCGGTATCGATGCCTACAGGCAGGCATACGGGTGGAAGAATTTCGGCAGCTATAACATTCGGCCGATCAGGAATTGACCTGCGCGGCGCGGCAAGCGGCGTATCGGCTGCCCGCGCTCCGCGCTCCATTTGCGGCGTTTGGCGGGCGGGGGCGCTATTTCAGTAAAAATCTTTGTCCTAATTTTGCTTTTTCCGGTGGAATATAGTATATTATATAGTGTAGTATTTACAGTAAAAAGGGGGGTGCCGTATGGGACGTATGGACAGAACGGCCGTGCGCAAGTTAGACATGAATTCGCCGGATTTTGAAGAAGAGAACATGATGATCTTTCATGGCACCCCGGCTGAATGCTGGCAGGTCATGCGGGATGTAAACAGGCAGGCCATGTACCTCGGCGGCGGTGAATTTGATGTGGATGCCCCGCTGAGGCGCGATATCGCGGCAAAATTTTTTCGTAACCAAAATAATTAACTTGTCAAAATAGCCTGAGGCGCAGATGAATGATTCGGGGATAAAAGAGGTAAAAATCCTGGAGGATGACTATCGGGATATGATTACCGCGCTTGTTGAAGAAAAGGTACAATTTCTTCTTGTCGGCGGGTATGCCGTTGGCGTACACGGGTATCAGCGGCCAACAAAAGATATAGACTTTTTGGTTTGGCCAAACCCGGAAAATGCCCTCCGCGTAATAAAAGCGCTCGAAAAATTCGGTGCCCCAATGCACGACATATCGGTTGAGGACTTTGAAAAAGAGGGTACCGTCTTTCAGATCGGCGTTCAGCCGGTACGCATAGACATTGTAACCGCAATCGTTGATGTTAATTTTGAAGAAGCGTACCGAAATGCCCAAATGGCGGTAGTTGACGGGATCAACTTCCCCGTCATACCGTTGCAGGACCTGATCAAAAACAAAAGAGCCGCCGGACGACCGCGTGACCTGAATGACGCGGAGCACCTCGAGGTAATCCTCAAGAAAAAATCGCAGGCCGGGGCGCGGTAAATCCACATAAACAAAGGCAGGTATACGATGTCAATCAAAACCAAAATCTTCCACGCGGCCATCATTATCACGTCTATGGCCGCGATAACCGTCTCCGCCAACGACTGGCCGAACTGGCACGGGCCGGACAGGGCTAATAAGTCTAAGGAGGCCGGGCTGCTCAAGCAGTGGCCGAAGGAGGGGCCGAAGCTCCTCTGGACGGCAAGCGGCCTCGGCGAGGGGTACAGCGGGGCTGTCACCTCCGGCGGGGTGGTGTACAGCGCGGGGATGAAGAACAAGAAAAACTACGTCTACGCCTTTGGCACCGGCGGTAAGCTGTTGTGGGAGACGGCGATAAGCGGTCCGGTGTGGGACGGCTCGACGGCGTCGTGGGCGCGGCAGTACACGGGGTCGCGCGCTACGCCCACGGTTAGCGGGGAGATGGTTTACCATCTGACAGACGCGGGGATGCTCGCGGCATTAGACGCCAAAAACGGTGCGCAGAAGTGGTCGGTCAGCCTCCGCGAGGCGTACGGGGCGGAGATGCCGATGTACGGGTACTCCGAGTCGCCGCTTGTTGCGGGCAACAGGCTTTACGCCGCGGCTTACGGGAAGAAGGCCGGGGTGGTTTGTCTTGACAAAAACACAGGTAAAGCGATATGGGAGTCGGCACCGCTTGACGGGAACGCCGGGTACGTCTCTTTCGTCATGTCGGAGGCGGGGGGCATGAAGCAGATTATCGGGTTCGCGTCCGAGTATGTTTACGGCATGGATTCGGAAACGGGCAAGGTTCTTTGGACCGGGGCGGTCAAGAACAGCCACGGCCTGCATTGCACCGACGTGACCCTGCACCCCGGCCACGTTTTCGTGTCGAGCGGGTACGGGTTCGGCTCGCAGCTGCTCAAATTCGGGCAGAGCGGCAAGGATATCACCGTTTCCCAGGTGTACAAGACCGACCTGATGGACAACCACCACGGCGGCGTCATACTGCACAACGGGCACATCTACGGCTCGGGCCACAAGAGCGACGGGTGGTTCTGCTTAGATGTGATGACCGGGAAGCAGAAGTGGAAAGCTGCGGGCAAGGGTGCGGTAACTTTTGCGGACGGGATGCTGTACATCTACGAGGAGAAGGGGCAGATGCGTTTGGTGAAGGCCGAGCCGGGCGCATTCGCCGAGACCGGCTCGTTTCAGGTGCCCGACGGCGGGAAGGGCCCGTTCTGGGCGCACCCGGCGGTCAGCCACGGGGTGCTTTACCTGCGCCACGCCGACAAGCTGTACGCCTATGACGTAAAGGCGCGGTAATCAGGTTTTATTTTGATTTCAGCGGCCCGTCATGTATATTATAGAAAGCGCGGTTAGATACCGCGCCGGTGCCGCCGGGCGACTGCACAACAGCCGTGATGCAGCCCGGCGGCGCAGACACAATATCTAACCGTAAAATCTACAGTATCTATTACAGAAAGGCTGGCGTTGATGCCGATTAAAGTTAAATTTTCCCGTATGGCCGCCATCATTGTCTCAATGGCGGCGGTAACCGCTGCATTTGCTTCCGACTGGCCAAACTGGCACGGGCCGGACAGGACGAATAAATCCAAGGAGACAGGGCTTCTGAAGCAATGGCCGGCGGGCGGGCCTAAGCTGCTTTGGACGGCGGACGGCCTGGGTGCGGGGTACAGCGGCGTGTCGGTATCCGGCGGCGTCGTTTACAGCGCGGGCGTTAAGGAGAGCGTTTCCGACACCGTTAATAAGCCCAAGGTCAACTACGTCTTCGCGTTTGACCTCGGCGGCAAGCTGCTTTGGGAGGTTGAGGCGGGGCCGGCCTGGGAGGCGCAGCGCGCGTTTGCCCGGGCCTACCAGGGGTCGCGCAGCACGCCCACGGTTGACGGCGGCATGGTATTCTACCTCAGCGACACGGGGCTCCTGCTCGCGCTCGACGCGAAGAGCGGCGAGCGGATGTGGACGCTTAACCTGCGCGAAAAATACGATGCGACAATACCGGAGTACGGCTACTCGGAGTCGCCGCTCATCGCTGGCGACAGGCTTTACGCGGCAGCCTACGGCAAGAAGGCCGGCGTTGTCTGCCTGAACAAAAAGACCGGCAGCGTTATTTGGGAGTCAGCGCCCAAGGCCGCCTCCGCCAAAAGGGGCGATCCCGGATACGCCTCGTTCATCATGGCGAACAACAGCGGCTACAAGCAGCTGATCTCGTTCAGCGCTGATTACGTATACGGCATGGACTCCGAAACCGGCAAGTTCCTTTGGACGGCAGGCATCAAAAATAACCGTGACAATAACTGTACCGACGCCGTATACCACGACGGCCACGTATTTGCGACGAGCGGCTACGGGCGCGGGTCTATCCTCGTCAAGCTCGAACAGAACGGCAGCGAGGTCACCGCCAAGAAGGTCTACGACCTGAAGCTGCTGGACAACCAGCACGGCGGCGTCATCCTGCACGACGGGCATATTTACGGCTCCGGCCACGATAACCCCGGGTGGTTCTGCTTAGACTTCAAGACCAGCAAGCAGAAATGGAAGACCCCGGGCAAGGGATCGCTGACATTCGCGGAGGGGATGCTGTACCTCTACGACGAAACGGGGACGATGACCCTCGCCAAAGCCAGCCCGGAGAGCTACGCGGCGGTCAGCTCCTTCAAGGTGCCAGAGGGTGGGAAAGGTTCGTACTGGGCACACCCGGTCATAAGCCACGGCGTACTCTACCTGCGCCACGCCAACAACCTCTACGCCTACGGCATAAAGGCGAAATGACTTGATGCCGGGGCCCTTTTGGATCTCGTTTACACTCGGCGGCCTGTTGTGGGCTGCCGTTTTGTTTTGGTGGTTCACGTCTCCCCCGTTCACAATAACCGGGCGCGTGCCGGGAATGGACGGAGAACCGCCGGATATGGCAGCTGTTTCCCGCGCGTCAACTGATATCGGCGCGGTCTTTATGCGGTTTGACGGTGTTTTGCCATCAACATCAATCAAGGCGTCATGGCCCAATTTTCGCGGTATTAACGGCGATAATATCAGTACCGAGAGCGTTGCGCTGCGGGACTTGTCGGACGGGAATAAGCCAGATGTGCTGTGGACGGCTGATCTGGGCGAGGGGCATGCCGCCCCCGCTGTTCATAACGGGCGGGTTTACGTTCTTGATTATGATGAGTTGGCCGGGGCCGATATGCTGCGCTGTTTTTCGCTTGACAGCGGGGAGGAGATGTGGCGGCGCGGGTACAGCGTGAAGGTCAAGCGCAACCACGGGATGTCGCGGACGGTCCCGGCGGCGAGTGACAGCGCTGTAGTAACGGTAGGCCCCCACTGCCACGCTATGGGAACGCACGCTGTTACCGGAGAACTGTTGTGGGGGATTGATATGGTAAGCGAGTACGGGTCGGAAGTGCCGCTGTGGTATACGGGGCAATGCCCCATTATAGACGATACCGTCGCCGTCCTCGCGCCGGCCGGGGCCAAGTCACTGTTAATCGGGGTCAATACGATGACCGGCAAGGTTGTTTGGGAGACGCCGAACAGGCACGGGTGGAAGATGTCGCACTCATCGGTAGTCCCGATGACGTTTTTCGGCCGGCGTGTCTACGTCTACTGCGCGAGCGGCGGGATCGCGGGCGTCGCGGCTGACGGCGGGGACCGCGGGAGCGTCCTCTTTGAGTCAAGCGGGTTCAACCAGTCCGTCGTCGCCCCGTCGCCGGTGCGGATTGGCGATAACAGGATATTTATGACGGCGGGGTACGGCGCGGGGTCGGCGGTGTTTCAGATCAGCCACGAGGGCGGGAAGTTTTCGATAGCTATGGCCGGGCGCCACGGGGTCCGGGAGGGGCTGGCGTCGGAGCAGCAGACGCCGCTGTACCTCGGCGGGCACCTTTACGGCGTCCTCCCCAAGGACGCCGGGGCGCACCGGGACCAGTTTGTCTGCGTTGATGAAAAGGGCCTTTCGGAGATAAAGTGGGCGAGCGGCCCCGAAAACCTGTTCGGGCTGGGGCCTTTCATAGCCGCAGACGGCAAATTCTTCATTTTGGGCGACGACGGGACGCTGACCGCGGCAGCGGCGGGCGCGGAGCGGTTCCGGCGGCTGGGGTCGGCAAAGATCTGCGGCGGGGTCGATGCCTGGGGGCCGATGGCGCTTGTTTCGGGGCGATTATTGCTGCGGGATTCGAGGAAGATGTACTGTGTGGATTTGCGGAAGTGATTTTTTTGCTTTTTTACGTAAGATCAAGTATATTATTGTCAATATGGCGATTCACAAAATAAAGGGCGGTTTCCCGGCTGATGCAAGACATAATGTCTGACAAGCTGTTCATCTTTTCGATACTGATGTTCTCGGTCTTCGCGGTTCCCATAATCGCCAACAAGACCAAGATACCGTCTATTGTATTCTACATCCTGTTCGGCGTCATCCTCGAGCGGTTTGTCTTCACATTGCAGTCGCTGGGCGAGTCGTTCAAGATATTTTCCGAGGTCGGCAAGCTCTATCTGATGTTCATCGCCGGCGTTGAGATAGACATATTCTTCTTCAAGAAGAACGTAAAAAAGAGCGCTGTTTTCGGCGTGCTGTCGTTTTTGATACCGCAGGTTGCGGGGACTGTGGTTATAGTGAGCCTCTTCGGCTATACGCTCAACGCCGGGCTTTTAATCGCGAGCCTCTTCGCCTCGCATACGCTTTTATCGCTTGCGATCATCAACAAGTTCGGGATAGGCAGCACGGGGCCGATTTCTGTAGCCGTGGGGGCTACGATCGTCTCCGACATCGCGGTGCTTGCGCTTCTGGCGTTTATCGCCGACCTCGCGCGTGTCGATAACATCCCGCTGCACTACTGGGGGATGCTGTTCGGCAGCTGGGTGATATTCATCTGCGGCATAATGTTCATTGTCCCCAAGATCGCGCGGCGGGTCTTCCACGTGTTTTCGGAGGACGGCTACGCGCAGTTCCTCTTCGTCTTCGCGTCGGCCTGCTTCCTCTCGTGGCTCGCGCACCACCTGCGGCTCGAGTCGCTCATCGGCGCGTTCTTCTGCGGGCTGGCGCTCTGCAAGATCATCCCCAAGCACAGCATTCTGATGACGAAGATAAACTTCGTGGGCAACTCGTTTTTCATACCGTTCTTTTTCATCTCGGCGGGCATGCTCATAAACCCGAATAACCTAAGCGAGTTTTACGACGCGCTGGTTCTGGGCGTCATACTGACGGCGCTGGCCATCGTCACGAAAACCGCCGCCGCTTTCATATACGGCAAGGCTGTAAAATACTCCAACGACGCGATCATGATGCTTTCGGGGATGACGGTGCAGCAGGCCGCCACAACCATCGTCATTGCCGTGGTCGGGCTTGAGATCGGGATCTTAAACGAGACGCACTTCAACGCGGCGATGATCCTCATACTGCTGAGCTGCTCCATCGGCGAGGTGATATCGGTGCACTTCGCGGGGCGGTTCGCGCGCAACCTGCCCAAGAAAGCCGGGGGCTCGAACCCGTTCGAAAGCAAGACGCTCATCTTCGTCCCAAACGTAGCCGCCTGCTCCAACATGCTGGACTTCGCCTGCCTCTTCCGGCACGATGCGAAGAAGTACATCATCTCACCCCTGGCGCTCGCTACCGGCAACAGGGAATCGGCAGCCGACGCGGAGACGCTTCTGGGCGTCTGCATGAACCACGCGCATGAGCTTGAGGAGGTCTATCAGCCGGAGATGCGCATCGCGAACAACGTGGCAGACGGGATACTGCGCACGGCGGCGGAGACGCGCGCCGGGATGGTCGTCTGCCCGTTCGAGAACCAGAGCCCGGCGCTCATCGACGAGTGCCTGTCGCGCCTTGTCTTCACGAGAATGACGAAAAACATCTCGGCGACAAACCGCATCCTCGCCGTCTTCATGCCCACAAGCGAGGTGCGCTCCGACCTGCCGCTCTTCATCGCGGAGATCAGGCACCTGGCGCAGCAGGTCAGCGCTGAAATACTCTTCTATATGTCCGACAGCCAGGCCGGCAAAATCAGCGCCAGGATCGACAAATACCTGAGGGCCGTACCAAATTACGAAATCATAAAAAAGAATCACTGGAACGCTATCAAGCGCGATCTGCCCGGCGACATACGTCCCGGCGATGCCGTCATCATATCGATGGGCACACGGTTAAAACTGTTCCGCCTGCCGTCGGCCGACAAGTACCCGTTCCATCTGGCCGACAGGTTCGGCGGCAACTGCATCTTCGCTGCCTATCCCCCGCTGTCGGTAGCCGGCAGCGACGAGGAGTTCGGCTTGCACGGCGGGAATACGGTGCAGAGCGCCCCCGAATATCCCAACCTTGAGGCGGTGGAAACCGCGGATTGCGATTTCAAAACCATCACCGCGTCAATAGCAAATAAAATCGGGGCGGACGCAGACGAAATCTACGGTACGCTGCTGCCGGGCTTGGAACTGTACCCGGTGGAACTGATTCCCGGCGCGGTACTCGTGCACGCGCACACGGAGACCGTCGCTGTCCCCCGCGTATTCGTGTGGCATCAAAAGGGCGGGAACGCAATCGCACCGGCAAACATATCGCCCAGCGTGCTGATCATAGTGCTGAACCCTCTGCACGGCGACCCGCAGGCGCATTTGAAAACGCTGTCGAGGATAGCGGGGATATTTATGAACCCGCACACAGGCGCAGTCATAGAAAACAGTTCGAGCAGTATAGAATTGATAAAAAAATTGCATAACAATGATAACCCGGCGGCTGTACGGCAGCCGTGATGCCGCCGGACATTACGGGTCCGGTGTTTAATCGTGGTACCTATAATAATTTTTGGGGAGTGTGCGGATATGGACGAGCAGACCGGTAATACTAAATTGACTGACGGCAATCAGAATTTGGCGGACGGCGAACAGGCACCGGCGGATGGCGGCAATGCCGCGCCCGTCAACCGCCGGGAATTTTTGAAAGCAGCCTGCCGCGTCGCAGCGCTGGCCGCTATGGCAGTTGGCGCGCGACATCTGATCGATACCCAAAACGGCGGCGGCAAGGTGTGGCAGATCGACCCGAAAAAGTGCATACAGTGCGGGCGCTGCGCGACCGAGTGCGTCCTCACCCCGTCGGCCGTGCGGTGCGTACACGCATACGATGTGTGCGGATACTGCAAACTATGCGGAGGGTACCACAAAGCCAACGCGGGCAAATTGGATACGGCCGCGGAAAACCAGGTCTGCCCTGCGGGCGCCATCGTGCGGACGTACATTGAGGACCCGTTCTACGAATACAGGGTCATCGAGAATAAATGCATAGGCTGCGGGAAGTGCGTAAAGGGGTGTACCGCCTTCGGCAACGGTTCGCTGTTTTTGCAGGTGCGCCACAATATCTGCGCCGGGTGCAACGAGTGCCGGATCGCGGTGAGCTGCCCGGCCAGGGCTATCAGTTTAGTCAGCATCAATACACCATACGTTTCTCCGAAAGAATGAGGGGGTTGATGATGACTAAGAAATTTTCGCTGCGCCCGGCCGGTTTTGCGCTCTTGCCGGCATTAATGCTGATAACTGTGATGGCCGGCGACGCGTCTGCTTCGTTAGACAGGTTCCCGCGGCCCGAGTTTCACGGCGGGTATCAGATCCCCGATAATAACTTCGGGAGCGCACGGGCCGCTTTCCTTTATTATATGGATGTTTTCGCGCTCTTCGCCGCGCTGTGCGCCGCGTGCTGGGTTGTTTTCAAAAAAAGATCGCGGAAAGGCGTTTTGGCGCTGATGCTGGCATCAATCGCCTATTTCGGTTTCTATAAAAGCGGCTGTATCTGTTCCATCGGCGCAATCCAAAACGTATCGGCTGGGATATTCACCGGCTATGCCATACCTATAACCGTATTTTTGATATTCATACTGCCGCTTATCTTCGCGCTCTTCTTCGGCCGGGTCTTCTGCTCCGCCGTGTGCCCGATGGGCGCGGTACAAGACCTTGTGGCGGTCAAGCCCAAAAAAATCCCTGTGCGGATAGACGCGCCTTTGAGGATCATTCCGCATATCTATCTGGGGGCCGCGATTCTGTTCGCAGCAACGGGCGCGGGCTTTCCCGTCTGCAAACTTGACCCGTTCGCCGGCATTTTCCGGCTCAGCGCGCCAACGCCTCTGTTAGCGTGGGGTGTGGCGGTGTTAGTAACCGGAATATTCGTCGCCCGGCCCTACTGCCGGTATATGTGCCCGTATGGAGTGATACTCGGATGGGCATCGCTGATATCGAAGCACCGCGTCAGGATCAGCCCCGGCACGTGCATCAACTGCCGTCTATGCGAAAACGTCTGCCCGGTCGATGCGATCAACCAGCCGGAGGCGGAACCGTCCGGGGAAGAGCGTAAACATTCTGTCAAACGCCTGAAGATATATTTTGCGCTGATACCAGTGTGGATCGCCGCATTCGCTGTGTGCGGATGGTTTTTGGCCGATGCAGCCGCCGAACTCCACCCAAACGTAAAGCTGCTGAGAATTGTGGAACTTGAGGAATCAGGGGCGGTGATGACGAAATCATTAGAGAGCGAGGCTTTACGGATCGATGCGGATATCATGGCTGAACTGAGGCGGGCGGCCGGCGCGGCGAGGACCGGTTTCAGGTGGGGATTGACGCTGCTCGGTATCTATCTGGGAATAGTTATCGGCGGGTATCTTATCCGTCAATCGATGTACAGAAAGCAGGACGGCTACGGCACGGATCCGGTGTCGTGCGTGGAGTGCGGACGGTGCTACGGATATTGCCCGCAGCACAAGGCCGATAAGGAAAAGCCCAAATGGGTCAGGGACGATAAATCGTGTTAGAGAGGAAAAAAATTATGCGCCTTGACAGGAAAAACATCGTGCCGTTAATCAACGGCCTGCAGTGGTCCACCGCCATCGCAGCGCTTATAACCGGCATCCTGCTCGCCGCTACGTATGTGCAGCTGCACATACACGAACCTCTTGTAAACGGCTCCCTCCCTGACTTCGCCCTGCTGACAGACAAAAGTTCGTCCGGCCAGAACCTCCGGGACGAGATCAGGGCGCTTGACATGCTTGCCCGCAAGGCCTACTTTACATCCGTACACCAGATTCGGACCGGAACGATAATTTTTTTTGCAGCAGCGGCCATCTTCCTGATACTATGGAATATCCGAACAACCCTCTTCCCCGCCCCGCCGATGCCGCCGGGCGAAAAAATATCGTGGTGGAGACGGCAGGCGCAATCAGCCAAAGCTGTAGCGATTACCAGCGGAGCGATTGTCTTCATTGTAACGGCATTCGCCGTCAATCACAAATATCAACTGGCATCAACACTGCTAAATAAGCGGGATACTGTTGTTGACAGCAATAAATTCACGCAATGGTGGATGAACTTCAGGGGGCCGGACGGGACCGGCATCGCCGCGTTTGCCAATGCTCCAATTAAATTTGACGGCGGGACGATGGCGGGGATCAGGTGGAAAACCGAAACACCGCTCGAGGGGTTCAGCTCTCCTGTCGTCTACGATAATAAAATATTCCTGACCGGAGCAACGAAAGACATCCGGCAAGTCTTTTGCTTTGACGTCAACAACGGGAAACTGCTTTGGAAGCAGGATGTCAAGGTTACCGGTCAGCCAGCGCCTAAAGTAGACAAAGAGACGGGGTACGCCGCCCCTACAGCCGCCTGCGACGGGAAAAATATCTACGCCATATTCGCAACAGGCGAGCTCGCCGCGTTCACGCTGAAAGGCAAGCCCGTGTGGGCGATATTTATGGGAACGCCGGACAACCACTACGGCCACTCGTCATCCCTCATCACCGCCAACGGGCTGCTCTACGTACAGCTTGACGAGTACGACAAGGGTAAGCTCTCCGCCATCGACACAAAATCAGGCACGACCGTATGGACTGCCCCGCGTAAAATACTCTCGTGGGCCTCCCCTATCCTCATCAATACCAAAAACGGTCGCGAGCTTATCCTCGTGGATAACGAATACGTAACCTCCTACGACCCTGCCACCGGCAAACAGCTGTGGAACGAGGACTGCCTCTACGGAGAGGCCGGGCCGTCGGCTGCGTTTGGCAATGGCATGGTCTTCACCGCAAACGAACACGCGGTCGCCGCCGGGATTGACGTTATCAACACAGGTGAAGACGGCAAGCCCGTCAAACGCTGGCAGTGGCGAGGCGATCTGCCAAACACAGCGAGTCCTGTCGCCGTCGATTCGCTCCTGTTTCTGGCAGCAGCAACCGGGATCGTCACATGCATCAACACAAACGACGGGACTACGCTGTGGACGCACCTGTTCGACAGAGGTTTCTACTCGTCGCCGGTCGTTTCCGGCAAAAATGTTTTTCTCTTTGACCGCAACGGGCTGATGCACGTATTCGCGGCGGCTGCGGAGTTTGAACTGATTGCTTCGTCGCCGGCCGGCGAGCCGGTGGCGGCAACTCCGGCAGTACTTGACGGGTACATGATCGTACGCGGCGAAAAATATCTGTACCGGATTGACGGTATTTAGAAATGCGGAGCCGGAACCTATAAAAACAAATCTGTATTGATATGTGTGGACTTATGTTTGACGATAAAATTAACATTGACGGCTTCGACGCGGCCTGGCTCGACACCCAATTGGAGGCAATCGGGCGTGGGGCGGATAAAATTATTCCTCTCTTGCACGCGATCCACAGGCAATACAACTATCTGCCCCAACCGGCGCTAATTCATCTTTGCGATAATAGCGATATTACTCCGGCAGACGTTACGGGGGTATCAACTTTCTACCCGCAGTTCCGCCGCACGCCCGCCGGACGCCACCGCATAAATGTCTGCACAGGCACGGCCTGCCACGTCAATGGCGCGGATTTGGTTTATGACGGGTTCCGGCGCCATCTTGGATGTACCGGTAACGTGGATACCGATCCGCAAAAGTTATTCACCATCAACAAAGTTGCCTGCCTCGGCTGCTGCACGCTCGCGCCCGTGGTTCAGATCGACGGCGTTATCTATGGCCATGTCACCGCGGCGGCAGCAGGAGGCATCATAGACGATTTTCTCAACAGGCAGGATAAGGGGCAGTCCGGCAGCAGGGACGATATAAACGGTAAAAAGCCTTCAACCGCAAATGAAATACGGATAAGCCTGGGGTCATGCTGCACAGCGTCGGGGAGCAAGGCGGTCTGGGACGCGGTGCAAAGAGTTATTGACAGGTACAGGCTGCCGGTAAAGATAAAGCGCACAGGATGTATAAGCATGTGCCACCAGACGCCGCTTTTAGTGGTAGTTGTCAACTGGACTCCGCATCATTACGCGCGGGTTAACGCTGAAGACGTACACGACATCATCCTGAACCATTTCCCGCCGCCAAGCATCATAGACAAGGCAGCGCGCTGGATTGACGCGAAGACGGAATCGCTGCTGCTGTCGGCGGAGATGAATGCCACGGTAAACCGCCGCCGCATTCATCTCCTCGATAAAAGCCTCGGCAGCTTCTTCGGCATGCAGAAGCAGATAGCCATGGAATGCTGCGGCACCGCCGGACCGCTTGATATCGACGAGTATATAGTGATGGGAGGATTTGAAGCGTTAAAGAGCTGTTTGAACGGAATGATACCGGAAGACCTTATCGACATCATAAAAGACTCCGGCCTGCGGGGACGGGGCGGAGCCGGATTCTCTACCGGGTTGAAATGGCAGACAGTCAGAGATAATGCATCCGGCAGACATGGTGACATATATCTGATATGCAACGGCGACGAGGGCGACCCGGGCGCGTTCATGGACCGCATGCTGTTCGAATCGTTCCCGTTCAGGATCATAGAGGGAATGCTGATCGCCGCGTACGCCGTGGGGGCGAAAGAGGGAATTTTCTACATCAGGACCGAATATCAGGCGTCAATAAACATCATACGGGAAGCGATTGATATATGCGAAAAAAATAATCTTCTTGGCTGCAGGATACTCGGCAGTGATTTTTCCGTAAAATTCACCATAGCCGAGGGCGCTGGTGCATTCGTATGCGGAGAGGAAACCGCATTAATACAATCAATACAGGGCAAACGCGGAATGCCAACGCCAAAACCCCCATATCCCGCCGAACAGGGCTTGTACGGAAAACCTACGCTTATAAACAACTGCGAAACCTTCGCCTGCATCCCGTGGATCATCCGCAACGGCACGGAGGAGTTTAAAAACACCGGCACGCCCAAAAGCCCTGGTACAAAGGTATTCGCGCTCGCCGGGAAAACCGCGAGAGGCGGGCTGATCGAGACGCCGATGGGCGTTACGATACGCGGCATCGTCGAACATATCGGCGGCGGGATTGCGGGCGGCAGAAAATTCAAGGCGGTACAGATAGGCGGACCGTCCGGCGGGTGCATCCCGGCAGAATTGTGCGACATACCGGTAGACTACGAGCAGCTGGCCGGAGCCGGAGCCATGATGGGGTCGGGCGGAATGATAGTGCTTGACGAACACGACTGCATGGTGGATATCGCCAGATACTTTCTGGCATTCACGCAAAACCAGTCATGCGGGCGGTGTACATTCTGCCGCGCAGGTACAAAGAGGATGCTCGATATTCTGGACAAAATCTGCGCCGGCTCGGGTATCGCTAAAGATCTGGCGATACTCGAAGAGCTCGCGGTATCAATAAAAAGCGCGAGCTTGTGCGGATTAGGCAAAACAGCTCCTAATCCGGTGCTGACAACGCTTAGATACTTCAGGGACGAGTACGAGGCGCATATCAGGGGAGAGTGCCCTGCGGGCAGATGTAAAAACATGATCTCTTATGTGATAACGGACGAATGCTGCGGATGCACGATATGTTACCAGCATTGCCCGGTAAAAGCCATCGAGTTCACGCCGTACGCGAATCACTCTATCGACGACACGCTATGCACACGCTGCGGCGCCTGCCGTGCGGCGTGCCCCAAAAAGGCGGTCAAAATAATTCCTAAAAATCAGGCGGCGGCCGTATGATAACGATAACTATCGACGGAAAAACCGTTAATATCGAAGAAGGCGCGACAATCCTCGACGCCGCGAGGTCGGCGGGTATCGATATCCCGGTGATGTGCCACCGCGACAAGAACATATCACCTGTATCGTGCTTCGTCTGCGCGGTAAGGATCGGCGGAAATGACAATTTCGTGCCGTCATGCGCAACAAAGGCCCGTAACGGTATGGCGGTAGACGCGTCTTCCGAATGCGTAAGAGACTGCCGCCGCCGCGCGCTTGAGCTTATGCTGAGCGAACACGCCGGTGACTGCGCCGCGCCCTGCTCGCGGATATGCCCGTGCGGGCTCAATATCCCGGAGGTAATGCGCAATCTGTTATCCGGCGATGTTGATGCCGCGTACAAAACAATCATGCTGAATATGCCCTTACCCGCAACGCTCGGTTACATCTGCCCCGCGCCATGCCAGAAAGGCTGCCGCAGGACGGCCATAGATACTCCCATGTCAATCCAATTGACGCACAGGGCCATCGCAGAACAGGCGATTAACTCGTCATCCGTCAAAAAACATGTTGATACCGCCCCAAAATCAAAAAACATCGCGGTAATAGGCAGCGGCCCCGCGGGACTCTCGTCCGCATACTTCCTTGCCGTTAGCGGATACTCCTGCACGGTCTTCGAATCACAATCCAGGGCCGGCGGGACATTAAGGACTCAATTCGATAAACCGGCGCTTCCGGAAAAAGTTCTTGACGCTGAAATAGAATTAATTGAGGCTCTCGGCGTAAAATTCGCCCTTGGCCAAAAAATAAACTCCATTGATAACATATATGGCGATTACGATGCAATCATAATCGCCGCCGGCCTGCAAGATAACAATCGGCGCCGATTTGGCCTCGAATACGGAAGCCACGGCATCAACGTCTGCCGAGACACGTTAATGACAAGCCGGCCAAACGTATTTGCGTGCGGATCGGCAGCGCGGCCAATTCGCATGGCGGCGCGGGCGGCAGGGCAGGGCAGGCAGACAGCAATATCCGTTGATAATTATCTATCCGGCAAATCAGCGCACAAACCGTTTTTTATGAATACCGGCCACTTGTCGGCGGCGGAGGCTGAATCTTTAGCAGAATCAATACCGCATACCGGCAAAAGCAAGGCGCCGTTATCAATAACCGGCGATCCGGGCCGATGCTTACAGTGCGATTGCAAAAAAAAGAGTTCGTGCGCACTGCGTGATTACGCCGCGCAGTACGGCGCGCACCATCTGCGGTACGCTACGGGCCATCGCAGGCAATACACCCGCCATCTGTATAATGACAGCGGCCTTGTCCACGAGCCGGGCAAGTGTACGGCTTGCGGGAGATGCGTCAATATCACAATGGTGAAAGGGATCACCCCCGGGCTGTCATTCACCGGACGCGGACCGGATGTTTACGTATCGGCACCGTTTGGCGCCGATATCGACAAAGCCATGGGCGCGGCCTTGGACGAATGCGTCAAATCGTGCCCGACAGGAGCGCTGTGGATCAGGAAACAGGTGGTTGACGCATGATAAAACAGATATTTTTTTCTTCAAATGCTGCGGGTGGCAGCCCCGGGGGTTATCTCATCATTAATGCCATTATTATATTGGGATTGTCACTCTGCATCGCTTGCGGCGGATCAAAAGACCAAAACGGGCGTAGTGTGAAATCATCACAAACATTCACCCCCTGGACGCACTTCCGGGGAAACGCCGCGCTTGACGGAGTGGGGGCCGGTACTGTCTCCGGCGATCTCAAGCCAGTATGGACGTTCAAAACCGGCGGTGCGTGCCTCTCATCGCCGGTAACGGACGGGGCCGCCGTATACATCGGCTCGTACGACAGTACGCTCTACGCGCTCAATATCAATACCGGAAAAGAGATTTGGAGATTCAAAGCAGGGGACGAGATCGAAGCGTCGCCTGTTATCTTCGGTGAGATGATTCTGATTGGCGACCTTAACGGCAATTTCTTCTCCGTCAACAAAAAGAACGGGAACGTCAACTGGCAGTTTAAGATTCGGGATAAGATAGCAGGGTCTGCGAACGTCATCGCGGATAAAAATTTTGTCATCTTCGGCAGTTACGACAATTCTCTCTATTGCCTTAATGCCGCCGACGGGCAGTTAGTATGGAAATACGGTTCGGGCAGCTACATCAACGGTACCGCGGCGACAGACGGTTCTAAGATTGTTTTTGGCGGGTGCGATGCCGGACTGCATGTCATCAATGCCGGCGACGGTACGCTGATCGGAAAAGTCGATACAGAGTCATACATTGCCGGATCAGCCGTCATCAGGGATAATTTTGCGTATGTCGGAAGCTTCGGCAAAAAATTGTTAGGGATTGATATCGTGGGAATGAAGATTGCATGGACATATCAGAATGATACACGCCAACAGCCGTTCGTAGCGTCACCGGCCTTGAAGGATAGTTTTCTGGTCGCCCCGTCGAGGGATAATTTCGTACATTGCATTAATCCGGCTGACGGGGCGTTGATCTGGAAATTTGCCGCGAAAGGGGCCGTCGATGCCTCGCCCGTTATCGTTGGGGATAAAGTCGTTGCCGGGTGCGGGGCGGGATCCCTTTATTTGATTGAGTTGACAAGCGGCAAACTGATAAAATCGTTCGATATCGGCGGGAGCCTTAACGGTACGCCCCTTGTCTCGGGCGGGATGATTATCGTGGGGGACGAGAATGGGCTTATCACCGCGTTGGGGGTTATATGAAGATTGCGTATATCTGTTCGGGCACGGGCGACGCGTTCTACTGCGAGAACTGCATCAGGGACAACGCGATGATTTCGGGATTGCGGGCGCTGGGGCACGATGTTGTAATCGTCCCCATGTACCTGCCGCTCAAGGATAACGACGCGGCGGGCGGCGTTGCGCCGGTGCTGTTCGGGGCAGTCAGGATTTATTTAATGGACAAGTTCCCGTTCCTGAAACGTTTTCCGGAAAAACTGCTTCGAGCCTTAGATCATCGTAAAATATTAGACATGGCCGCATCTTTCGCCGGATCGACACGCGCGGGCGGGAATGAGGGGATGACTATATCGATGATCGAGGGGACAGACGGGCCGTTCGCGGACGAATTCGATAAATCAGCGGATGCGATAAAGGAACTCAAGCCGGATGCCATCTTCCTGTCCAACGCGTTTTTGTTGGGGATAGCGTCGGCAATCAAATCAAAAATGTCAATACCTGTAGTTTGCATGCTGCAGGACGAGCACGTATGGGTGGACGCCTCCGCGCCGGAGTATCGTGACAAAACCTGGAAATCGTGCGCGGAAAAATCACAATATGCGGATATGTTATGCGCCCACAGCAACTGGTTCAGGGATAAAATCGCCGGGCTGATGGATATATCCGCGGATAAAATTTCGGTTACGCCATTTGGTATTGATCCAAACAGATACACGCTATCAGCGCCGTCATCGCCCGCATCAATAGGCTACATCAGCCGATTGTGTGTGGAGTTGGGGATGGGGACGCTTGTTGATGCGTATTGCCATTTGTTAACGGAAACGGGCGACCGGGGGCGGTCGCCCCTACATGGCCTATGCGGCGATAATGTTCCGCTATTGGAATTTTGCGGCGGATATACAAAGGACGATATGGCCGTCATCAATACGAGCCGCAAAAAAATCAATACATCAAACGGGCGGATGGTGATCCATAAAGATTTCAGTATAGACGCAAGAGCCGAACTGCTCTCAAGGCTCTCGCTGCTCTCCGTCCCGACCCCAATAAGCATAGCCTTCGGCGGCTTCATCACCGAGGCGATGGCGTCTGGCGTCCCGGTGGTCCAGCCCGATACCGGCGGATTCACGGAAATCATCAACGAAACCGGGGCGGGACTACTTTACTCCCCCAACACGCCGGAAGCCCTCGCGGACGCACTGGAGAGGGTGATGCGAGATGATGATCTCCGCAAATCTATGAGCGAAGCGGGGTGTAAGGCTGTCGTCAGCAAATACAACAATATCGAGATGGCGCGGGGGGCGCTGGCGTTTTTATAGACCTTTTCTGATTATCCTGGCATTCTCCATAATCTTGCCGCCTATTTCTCGAATGTTTTTTTCCGGAACCTCAAGCTCTCTGGCCATTACCGGCCACTTTTCAAACGCGAACAATATCTCTTGCACCATATTCTTCCAATCCACGATATTAAACGACGCGGCAAGGTCTTCAAAATCTTTAGCAGTAGCCTTGCTGCGAGTGCTGACAACGCTCATGTAGTGCTGGTCATGCGCGGATTTTGAGTAGCCTATGTCGTAAGCCGGCGCGAGCGCCCACTTGCCTTTTCTGTCCATTAAAAAACTGAAGTTTTTTGTGTGGTCGTCGCAGTTACTGCCCACATAATTGAAAACGACTCTCCTGTACCCTTCAACGACCTGACCGTGCTCACGGGTGAGCCGTTCTATGGT
>WQRV01000054.1 GCA_009786575.1 Chitinispirillia bacterium
CCCCCCCCCCCCCCCTATGTAAGTCTTTGTAACACAATAAGTCACAATAACTTTTTATTGACAATACTTGCGATAAGATATCCTATATTAGAAGTAAAACCCACGTATATACGCCAACATCTGTCATTATCTGTAATACATTCTGCATACCCCGGAACACGCGGGGAAATGGCTGATATTAATATCCCATACCACATATACAAAGTAAAGGAGCAAAAATGGCTCACAAAAACAGGTTTATTGCAGGAGTAACAACAAGGGCGACGGCGGTACTGGCGCTGGCTCTCTTGGTAAACACAGGGCCGGCTGCAGCGCAGACTGTGGACTACGCGTGGTTTGGCGACGGGAGCGCTGCGGTATTTACGATTCGTACGGCGGCGGAGCTACGGGGGCTGTCCAATATCACGAATGGGTACAGGTCGGTAGAAGCACCGGGGAAAAGTAACTTTTCGGGGAAGACAATTAATCTTGCGGCGAATATTAACTTGTCGGGGACAGCTTTTGATCCCATCGGCATTCCGGGTTATTCGGTAGCGGATCAGCAACAGATAGGCGCGTTCGGTTTTCGGGGTACCTTCAATGGTAACGGCTATCAAATAACGGGGCTCAGACCGAGAGGCGACACCGAATTAAGTCTATCAAACCAAACGCCTATTGGCTTGTTTTCACTGATTGAGGCAGGTGGAACAGTTCGAAATTTAGGCGTCTCCATGATGAGTCCGCCGACTGGCTATGGGGGCTCTATTGGCAGTATCGCCGGAATAAATTACGGGACGATAGAAAACTGCTTTAACACGGGAACTTTTTCTACGACATCCGTGACAAGGGGGATCCTTGGGGTATCGACGGGCGGGATTGTTGGGGTAAATTATGGTACGGTTTCAAAATGTTTTAATACCGGTGATGTTACAGGTTCTGATAATGCCGGGGGTATAGTAGGTAGCAATTCCAATGATCCAATTCAAGATATTCCTGGCGTAATAGCAGACAGCTACAATACTGGGAGAGTACTAGTCGTAGGGACTGGAAGCTCCGCGAGCTTAGGAACAGTAGGTGGCGTGGCTGGGGGTAATTCCGGGAGTATTTCCAGATGTTATAATACTGGACACGTAAGTGTAAACGGAGATACTCGTGTTGCTGGCGGGGTTGTTGGAGGGGGTACCACCGGCACCGTATCAAACTGTTATAACACAGGGGATGTTACCAATTTATCTGCCAGCAGTCCTAAGATTGGCGGCGTGATTGGTCAAAACGGATTTATATCCAACTGTTACAATACGGGTAACGTCATCGGCCGTAGCAGCCAAATTGGCGGTATAATAGCGAATATTGAACTTCCGGGTTCAGGTCGAGTTACGTCGTGTGTATCATTAGGTTTAAGGGTTAGCGATGATCAAACTATTTATCGGATGGGACGTATAGGGCAGCCAAACAACGGAACCATGAGCGACAACAAAGCCCGCGACGACATGCGAATCGGCAGATACGGCTCCGAAGCCATTCCGACAGATTACAGAACCGCCAGCGATAGAAACGGCGCCGACGTCTCCCTCGGCACCGCGCAATCCTCCGTCTTCAGCGGCTGGAATACCGCTGTTTGGGACATCCCAAACGCCGCCCTAATCGTAAACGGCGCCTTGCCCGTGCTCAAGTCTATCCCCCAAGACCCGGCGCCTGTTTTACCCGGCAGTTCCTACACCGTGGTTTACCACGTAAACGGCGGAGCCGAAGGCACTGCTCCGGTTGACGCCGGATCGCCGTATTTCGGAGGTTCGACCGCAACGGTTTTGGATGCCGGGGCTCTTGAGCGTACCGGCTACACGTTTGCCGGTTGGAACACCGCCGCAAATGGGAGCGGCACGCCGCGCCCCATTGGGCAGACATTCGTCATCACCGGCAATGTCACGCTTTACGCGCAATGGACGGTTAATACCTATACTGTTACATTCGACGCAAACGGCGGTACGGTTTCCCAGCAAACCGGTACAACGGCGGGTGCCGGCTGGCGGCTTTCGTCATTGCCTGTGCCTGCGAGAACCGGTTACAAGTTTGAGGGTTGGTTTACCGAGGCGAACGGCGGTGATCGGGTGACGACAGAGACCGCGTTTTCCGCAGACGCGACTATCTACGCGCAGTGGTCGGTTATCAGATACAGGATAACATTCAACGCCAACTACACCGGCGGCACGGTAACCCCCGCGTTTGATTCGACCGGCGGCGACCGGACGCTTGCCTCACTACCCGAACTTGCGCTGGACGGTTACATTTTTAACGGTTGGTTTACCGCTATGTCGGGCGGTACAGAGGTAACGGCCGGCACAGAATTTTCCGCAAACGCAACTATTTACGCGCGGTGGACGCTCATCACGTATACGATAACCTTCAATGCCGGCAGCGGCACGGTAACCCCGGCATCCGGCGCGACCGGAGTGGGCGGGAGGCTCGCGTCATTACCCGTACCCGCAAGAACCGGTTACGCATTTGACGGCTGGTTTACGGCGGAAACCGGCGGTACGGCGGTAACGACGAGTACGGTATTCGACGCGAACGCCACCATCTTTGCCAGATGGACAGTCAGCACGTACACGGTAACATTTGACGCCAACGGCGGCACGGTAGCCCCAACGTCCGTTACGGCGGGTGAAAGCGGCAGGCTCGCGTTGCTGCCTACGCCAACAAGAGATGCTTACACCTTTGAGGGTTGGTTTACCGCTGCTGCCGGCGGTATGCAAGTATCAACAAATACGGTGTTTGACGCGGATGCGGCCGTTTACGCCCGGTGGACGGTCAGCACGTACACCGTAACGTTTTTGGATTACGACGGCAAATTGTTGGCGGCGGTAACCGTGAGCCACGGAAATGATGCTACGGCCTCAGCGCCGATTGCACCGTCTCGTGCCGGTCAGACATTCACCGGCTGGAGTGAGCCGATTACCGGTATAACGAGCGACCTGACGGTAATTGCGGAGTACCAGACCGTAGCCGTATTATCCAACGACCGCCTCATCCCGCCAAATGATACAGGGGACGAAACAGTAATTATCGCACCTGTCAAAGCGCTTACCGCCAAGTTCACAGCCGGCCCGAATCCGATTAGCAAAAGTTCGGGGAAGGTAAGCTTTTTCCGTTTGGGCAAACGGGTAGATAATGCCGGGCTGACGATTTACGATCTTGCCGGCAATGTTGTTAACAGGATAAATATTAACGATAACGCTGTTGATGGCCAGGGGCTCCGTGTTGTAGGTTCGTGGGATCTGAAGGACCGCAGTGGCAGGGTTGTCTCCGAGGGTACGTATTTGGTCAGGGGTGAGATCAGGACGAAAGACGGCGGCCGGGAGCGGGTATCGGTGATGGTGGGGGTGCGGTAAGTGAAAGGGTATTTGAACCGGTGGAGTTTTTTTCCGTAGCCGATAGTTTGATGGCATCGGCAATAAGCGACATCTACGCCGCGATGGCTTGGGCGGATTTGACGCTGCCTACGACATAATCGAAAAAATCAAACCTGAGTACCTGGTGGACGTCGAGGAGAACCGGGTGGAGAGGCGTAAGAGGAAGTGGAATATGTTCTTTGTGTCGTTGGCGGCAATTTTCTACTAACCCGTTATTATTGTTGATGTTGCGTAGGGACGCGATAAAACGCGCCCCTACTCCATCGCTTCCCACCGGATTTCGATGCCCTTGTTTCTGTGCTGTACTAAGATGTTTATGATTTCCGAGTAGCGCGGGCGGGAGGCTGCTATCAGGAGTACGTCGGCTTTGTTAGACGAGAGGGTCTGCGCGAGGGTGATATTGCTGCCGAGTATGGGGTAGCCTTCTATCTGGCCCTGTGGTTTGGCGAGTTGGTTTTCTCCCTGTTCTATCAGCACAACGCCGGTAATTTTCGGGCTGTTACGGCGGCTGTCTACATCTTTTATGTACTGGGTGACCTCATCGCCGTGCCCTACTATAACCGCGCGTTCCGGCGGTACGACGAGTCTCTTGAGGCTTTTGAATACGGGCGGCAGCGCCTCGCGCCAGAAGATCGCGGCCAATACGGTAATTGCCAGCGCCGTTCCGTAATCCATCAGGCCCGCCATTCCGTAATCAGTCAGGAAATAGAGCCCCGACAGCACAAGCGCGGATGCGAGTGCCCACGAGAAAAACAGGTTTTTAACGGAGTACTGCCGCGAGGAATAGATGCCGTTGTAGAGGAACAGGAATATCACGATAACGGTGATCGCTGCGTGCATGCCCATAAGCGGCAGCATTGATTCTTTGGTGTATAATGACAATTGCCCCGGCCCAAACGCGGCAAAAAACTGTTCGGTAGATGCGCCCGAGCGCCACGCCGATACCAGCTGCGGAGAAATCCGCTGCGACAGTTCCGCCCACACCGCCAGATTTATCACCCCGGCATCGAGGAGTATGGCCGCGAGCGAGCGCATGATTATTGAGCCAATGTTGAGCACCGCCTGAAAAACTACGCCCACCCACATGAGCCACCACGGAAAGAATGTTTTCTGTTCCCCGCGGTATTTGTGTGAAAAAATGATCATCGCCTCGTAGAAGTCTACGCGCGAACGGAGGCGGCGTTTGGAGGAACTCTTGCCTTTGCGATGGACTATTTTTATCTCCGGGCAATACCACACTTCGTGTCCCGTTTTGCTTATGCGGTAGCAGAGGTCTATGTCTTCGCCGTACATGAAGAAGCGCTTGTCGAAACCGCCTATCTCGTTGAACAGTTCGCGTTTCATGAACATGAACGACCCGGAGATGACGGGTACCTGCGCGGTCTCGTTTTCGTCCATGTAGGTAAGGTGGTACCGACCGAAGCGGCGGCTTCTGGGAAAGAGGTGCGAGAGGCCGGCGAAGTAGTAGAACGCCACCGACGGCGTGGGTACCGAGCGGCGGCAGCTGAGTTGCAGAGTACCGTCGGGGTTAAGGATTTTTGGGCCCATAAGGCCGGCCTGCGGGTGCGACTCCATGAACTCGACAGCGTCGGAGAGTGTATTGGGCGAAATGACGGTGTCGGGGTTGAGCAGCAGCAGGTAGCGCCCGTGCGCCGCCTCAACGCCTATGTTGCACGCCTTGCCGAAGCCGATGTTCGTCTTGAGCTGGATCCACTGCACTTCGCCGAATTGGGAGGTAACGATCTCGCGCGAATTGTCGCCGGAAGCGTTGTCTATGATTATCACTTCGGAGCGGTCGCTGTACTTGGCGAGGCGGATAGAGTGCAGGGCCTCAATCAGGCACTGCGGGACCTTGTAGTTTACTATTACTATTGATATCAGGATATCGCTGTTTTTATCTGCCGCCATATCGTCAGGATCCTACTCTGCCGCTTTAGGCTTGTCGCTGCGTATGGATTTGATGCGCAGTTTCCAGACGAGAAGGACCGCTTCCCTGATGATCTTCGTAGACATCTTGGAAACGCCCCGCTGACGGTCGGTGAAGATTATCGGTATCTCCTTTATCTTGAACCCCTTTTTCCACGCAAAAAAATTAAGCTCGATCTGGAAAGAGTAGCCCGACGAGGCTATGACGTCGAAGTTGAGCGACTCGAGGACGGCGCGGCGGAAACACTTGTACCCGCCGGTGCAGTCTCTGATGCGCAAACCGGTTACGAACCGGGCGAATTTGTTTGCGAAGTAGCTTAAGAGGAGGCGCGACATCGGCCAGTTGACTACGTTCACGCCGCAAATGTAGCGCGAGCCGATTACGAGGTCGTTCTCCTGCGCCGCCTCTATGAACTTCGGCAGGTACTCCGGGCTGTGCGAGAAGTCGGCGTCCATCTCAAAGATGTACTCGTAGTCACGCTCGAGCGCCCACGTAAAGCCGGCGATGTACGCCTTGCCCAGGCCCTGCTTGGCTTCGCGGTCGAGGACAAAGACGCCCGCGCCTTCGGGGCTCTCCATAAGCTCTTTGACCGCCGCGCTGGTGCCGTCGGGGGAGGAGTCGTCTACCACAAGTACGTGCGCGCCGGGGAGGACCTTACGGATCTCCGGTATCAGCAAGGTGATGTTCTCACGCTCGTTGTAGGTCGGGACTACTATTAATATTTTTGAGTTGTCCATATCTGTGAATATAATTTAAGGCATGTTAAAGATCAAAATCTTAGCGGCATTATGTTTTGATTTTAACTTTTACCTCGGTCTTTGCCCCGTACCGCCGCTTTTTATCCATTGTATCAATTCGGGCGGCGGGTCTTTGGGCGGGTTGTCCCGGCCAAAAAGGTACAGTTTTACATCGGTGCCCATGGCCGTCTCCGGGATTGATAGGAGGACGTGGTAGGTTCCTCCGTCGAGCTCGGTGAATATCTGGCGGCCGCTGGTTACGCTCCTGCCCCATTTGTCTAAAAGGGACGCCTCTGCGGTACCGTTATCGGCAAACAGGCCCAGACCGACACGGTTCTTCCTGGGGATATCGAACCAGACCATCCTCTTCTCCCCCGGCATCAGGTAGAGCGTTAGCGGCTCCTTTTCGGTGAGCGGCGTTATCTGATAGAACCCAACCGTCAGCGGCGCACCGGCTAACGTCTTGCCGGACAGGGGCTTCAGGCCTATCGTGAATTTGCCCGCGGCGTTGGGGATGTCCCATGAGAGCCCGTCCCAGAACTCCTCATAGTCCCTCACCAACCCATCGACCGCGATGATCGCCGCGGCCGGGACCGGGGCGTTCAGGCTTACGTGGGCCGGGCCGGCAAGGTCAATTGAGTACCAGTTGATGCCGTCGGCCATCGTCAGTTTCGACATCTCCCTAACAGCCGGCGCCTCGTTCCACTTTTTGACGGTTTCGCCCCAGCGGCACAGGCTCAGGCCGAGAATGCTGCCGTCGTCGCCGCATAACCTTATTTTGCTGTGGCCGGGCGCGTAATCAACGAGCAGAACCCCGTCCTGCCCGGTAACGGCGGCGCCGTCTTTGATGTTTTGGATTATCTGGCCGGAACGGTTTATCATGCGGATGTTGCCTGCAGAGCCGGATATAAACAGCCTGCCGGCTGCGGACGGTTCGTTTTTTATCCTGACCGTTGCCCGCGTGTCAACTAATACCTGTTTGTTGATTTCACGGCCCGCCGTCAATATATTAAACTGTGCGGATGACGGTGTGGACGCGTACATTTCAATCTCAATATCCCCCGCGCCCAGGCCGTCTCCCCTGCCGAACAGGAACAGCCTGCCGCCGGAGGGCTCAAATGTGTGCTGCGCCCCGAGATCCGCGCCGTAGTATATATTTCTGTTCCCATCCGCGGATATGTACAGCGCGCCTGTATGGGGAGACAGTTTTACGGTGAGGGCCGCCCCGCGGTTTTGGCCTATTCGGTACTCTTTGGCCTGCGCGGCCTTTGTCCGCCATACCGTCCTGCCAACTTTAAGCGAATCGAACTTATCCACCGCGAAACTCTTCATGGCGAACGCGCCGTCAACGCCGCCGGCCGGACCGCCGGGCAGCGCGTTCCAGCCTACTATCCTTCCCGTATCGCCGGGGATCACCGCCGTCAGGCAGTACCTCTCGTCAACATACTGCCCCCCGAGCACGGGGATAGCGCCGCGCACAAAATCGGCCCGCCGCGGCGATGTTGACAACCCGGCCAGCGGCTGCCCGGATATTAACGTCATCTCAACGATGCCGAGTTTCGGCATTGGGGAGTCAATCTCAAAAACCTTATCAACACCGGGGCGGACCACCACCGGCAGCTCGTCCCGCTCGGGATATTTGACACGGCTTCTGGAGTAACGGTACTTGTCGGCCGTCTCGAACTTGCGCCTGTTGCGCTCCGCCGTCTCCCTGATGTCCGTAAGCCGCACGGGGCTCAGCACAAAGCGGTACTTTTCCGATGATGAGAACGCCGCCTCTATCCACAGCCGCTTGCCGCCGGACGCGATCAGAAAGCCGCCGTCGTCGCGGAACGCGGTACCCGTTTCATTTACGCCGGCCGTGCCGATGATGCCGGGTTCGTCCGGGCGGTTTGGCGGGGGCGACCCCAGCGGCGCGGATATCAATTCATAATGAGCCGGTGCGGAGGGCATGCCGTCTATTCTGTAATAGACCGTGTTGTCCTGCGCTTTGACAGCGGCGCCGGGAATGCCGGCCAGCACTTTCTCGTATGTAAGCGGCACGGATTCCGCTGTTTTTACCACAATGTCAACATCGGCGTCCTTTCTCTCCTCCTGCCGGATTTTCAGCGTGTATTTTGATTTTCTTTCGGTGGGGAGGGATATCCTTATCCTCTTGCCGCGCTGCCGGTCGATAACTTTGTTTGTTGACGACTCCAGCGCGGCGATGATACGGGCATTGCCGGACGCCGTTATTATCAATACATCGCCGGATGATGTTTCTATGGGGATTACGGCGTGTTTTCCGGACAGTGAGATTTTCATCTCTTTTTCGGCGCCTGCCCGTTTTATATTGACCGCCCGCGTCAACGTGTCCTGTACCCGGCGCATAAATACTTGCGTTTCCTGATAATAGCGGTCTTTCTCCAATCGCAGATTGTACGTCCCGGTATCCAATTGTTCGGATATTACGAAGTTCCAGTCCCTATGGTCCGAGCTGCCGTGCGCGACCTCCGTCACGCTGTCCGCTCCGTACAAACGGGCCGATATCTCTTCCCTGCCCTGCGAGAAGATCTCATACACCCCGGCGCTGTCTACCCGCACGGGCATTATCATCGACCTCAAATTGACGGCGCGGCTTATCCCGGCGAACAGCGTTTTGGACGTATCCTTCCCAGTGAATTCGGTCGGCGTTTCAATCACCTGCGCCCGTGTCGCCCTGTAGTTGTCGTACTCAAGCGGCAGCGAGTAGAACTTGTACGCCCCCCTGTCAAGCTCAACCGCAGCCGGGGATCGCTCGCCATGCCGGATGACGGGCCAGCCGGAGGCGTCTTCAAACCTGATTCGCTGCCCGCCGTAATCTTCCCCGTCCCGTTGATTTGGATTTGACTGTATGAACGACTCAAGCATGTACATATCCTTTTTGTCAACAACCAAATCATAAACGGCTGCGTCGTGCGCCTTTAACGCCGCCCGCCTGTCTATACCGTTTTCGAGCCGGCCGCCTGCGGCTATTTCCCCCTTGGTTATCACAACGCCCGCCCGGCCCGCGGATTTGCCGGCCGTTTCCGCAACCAACACGTACTTACCCGGCAGGAAATACTCGGCGATCACCGCGTTGCGCCCCACGCCGTTGCCCGATTTTGAAAAACTCAGGCTGTTGAAGCGGTCGCGGGCCGTCAGTTTGGTATGCAGCCGCCCGGTTGTTTCGATTTTGTAGATGCCGGGCTCGGTGATATGGAACTGGTACGTTTTGGATACGCCCTGTTTGATATCGGCGTACTGGGGGGTTCCGATGGCGAGCTCCGATACCCGCGATGTGTTCGCCTCCTCGCGTTCGGCGGCGTCATTCATTATATAGGGGTTCTCCTCGCGCGGCGGCGGTGTATCTTTTTCTATGTTGACGATCGTGACGTCGGGGCCCTGCCGGTTCATATAGACGCGGTACGTGCGGTCCTTTTTCAGGTTGAGCGGCTGGAATGCTGCCGACGGGCGCGGGGCGGACGGGCGGATTGTGTTCAGCGCCGGGCCGCCCGGGGATTTGCTCATAATCGTGAACGAGGCTTTTCCCCAGTCATACCGGGTGATTTCTATAATATACAGCCCTCTGTCGAGCGTAATGTCCTGCCACCCCCTCACACGGCGCGGAGGATTGTAATTCCTCGGCTCATTTACAAAAAACTTCCTCACCCGCCAGTCATAAGACGCGTCGCCGGCCGGCGAAAACGAGTACGTCCCCTCCCGGTCAACCCAGAGGTAAGACGTTATGTCGCCGAGCAGGTTGAACTGGCGGTGCAGCTGGCGGTTAACCGACACGGTGTCGGCGGCAAGCGCGATTATCGACGTATCCTTCATATCGACCATTACGCCCGACGCGCCGATGTTGTTTCCTGCCAGATTCGAGTGTATTGTGGAGAGCCGGTACGCCCCGTCTTCCGGCGGCGTGTATATGTGCATGGATGATACGTTTACCGGCGTGAGCCTGAACGCGCTGCCGGGCTTGCCGCCTATCGTGAGCATATAATGGCCGGAACTCCTGAATCTCGTACGGCCGGCGGGGTCAAGCGATCCGGGGAACGCCCTGTGGCCGGCCGTATCAAGCGACATCCGGCTGATCAGTTCCGTTGTAAGCCTGTACTCGGCAAACGTCAGCCTCTCCCTGTCGGGGCTTTCAATAATGACCGATTCCACCTGCTCCGCAACGGAGTAATTACTGATACCGCCGACGCCGATCTTCCCGATGACCTGACGGCCGGGGGATACCGACGGCAGCATCCACTGTATGTAGAGCGGGGAGGCGCTGTCGGTAACGGTATACCCGTCCTGCCCTCCGCCATAAGCTACTATGAGGTGTTTCCCGCGCTCCAACCGTTTGAAGATGCGCTGGCCGTTGAGCGGCTTGCCGGGGACAGACGTGTTGGCGAACCTGAACCCGCTGCTCTCGACAAAGTTGTTTATGTCCCTGCCGTCTTCCCTTGCCCTGAACTCGGCGGCGCTGCGGAACGCCCGCTCGCGGTCCTCGGCGACAAGCCACTCCCCGCTCCTGAAAACAGCCAGCCCGCCGAGGCGCCGCCCCATCGCCTCGATGTACACGAGCGTATCGTTCGGTACGAAGATCCACCACGCCTTAGCCTCACCGGCGGCAAGCTCGGCGGCGGTCTGATCGAACGGAGCGAGATACCCGGCCCTCTTACCGTTAACAAATGTTTTATCCTCTTTCGGCGCAACCGCGCGGGGATTTTCCGGCCCCTTTGCCGTTGTTTTGGGCAATGGCCCTGGTGATAGTTTGGACGATGTATCCGCGGCAAAATCCTCCCCGGATCCGCGTACCGAGAACCTGTCAACCGTAAGATACACTTGCCCTCTGGCATCCTCCGGCCCCTCAGTAAATATCTTGTAGTACCCGGCCTCAAGGAACACCTCTACGCGCCCGTCTCTTTTCCCCGCCTCCCCTGCCCGCGCAAACGGCCCGCTCAATTTATCGACAACCTCGAGGGATACCCCCTCGGTACTTTTTGCCTGCACAAGGTACCGTCCCCACCGGTTGACTTTTATCAGGTGCTCGCGTTTCCCGCGGGCAGAGATCTCGGTTGAGAAAATGGGGTCCTGAGCGGCCGGCGCGGGGATAATCTGCGGAAAAATCAGCATAATTATCGTAACGGCCAAAAGCGGCGCCGGGAGCATATTTTGTTTACAAAAGAGATTTTTCATAAATTATTATCCTGGCTGCGCCTGAATTATATATATTACTATATGGTGACGCGTTGAGGCTACTTTTTTACAATATTTTTGATTTAACAACATATCAACACGTTATCAACTTATAAACAGCATTAAGAACTTTAACCTAATTGACGGCCGTACAACAAGATGAAAGCGCACCACAGCATATCTGTCCGCCCCGCAACTTCCGCCGATCTTGAGCAGGTCTACGCGCTGGAGCAGCTCTGCAGCCGAAACCCGTGGACCCGCAGCAGCATCGAAGCCGAGCTCTCTAACCCCGACCGCCTCTTCCTTGTGCTGGAAACGCCTGAGAATCTGATAGCGGGTTTCGCCGGCGCGTGGCTGGCCGCAGAGGAACTGCAAATCCTTGAGGTCGCGGTCCACAAAGACTACCGCAATACCGGCCTGGGCACTCTCCTTATAACACGCCAGCTCGCTGAAGCAGAGGCCAAAGGCGCCGCGAGAGCCTGCTTAGAGGTGCGTACCTCAAATTCGGCGGCAATACGCCTCTACCAAAAATGCGGTTTCACACGCGACGGGATTCGGGAAAGGTACTATCAGAACGGAGAGGATGCGATACTGATGTCGAAGCCGCTGGGCGGGGAAGATGCCGTTTCTTAAAGAGAGCCGAGGTCTACCCCTTGCACGTACCCCTGCACCTCGTCTAAACTGTTGTGAAGCATCAGCCCCGGTATGCGGTGGATATTTATCGTTTTGAGCATTTCACAGACGTAGTTCGACGCAACTAAATGCAGTGTTCGTCCCGTTCCGGGAAGCGCTTTCAGGTACTGTACGATTATGCCGATTTCATTGGAGTACATCACCGCACCGCCTGTAAACTCCAAAACCGTGTCGCGGGCCGTACCGGCGGACGCTTCCGCCATGATTTCAGTCCTCAGGTTGTCCAGGTCGGTTACCGTTTCCTGGTTGTACTTTATGATAAGGACTTTTTCAAGGTCAAATTTTGTAAACGACATTTGATACCCCCATCCAGACCACAACCACGGTCAAGCGTCAAAGGATTAATATCAAAACCCGCACAGGCGTAAGAGCCGGTGTAAGCGCTTATAACCGCATACACATTGGTCTGTTCAATGAGTATGCGGCGCGTTACGCGATTGTACTTTCAACAGTAGCTTCTTTGCCCCTTTGCATCGAACAACTGCCGTGATAGACTGCACCCTCCTTGATTACCAGCTCTTTGGCGTGCAGATCGCCTACTACCACCGCGGACGAGTGGAGCTCTACCCTGTCCTCGATGTAGACATTGCCCAGGATCTTGCCGAAGATGAACGCGTTCTGCGCTTTGACCTCGGCCTCCACCACGCCGGCCTCGCCGACCGTGACCGATTCGGCAGTTTGCAGCTTCCCTTTGAACAGCCCGTCGATGCGGATGCTGTGCGGAACATTAATGGTGCCTTCGAATACGCTGCCGGCGCCGATGATGTTCAAGAGCCCTTTCCCGTTCTTTTCCATTACGATCTTCTCCTTATCAGAGTCAAAACATTAGATTCCGTTTCTATATCAACTGCTATTTGTGAGCCCCTATGAAATTCATAGGATCCACGTATTTTCCGCTCTTCATAACCTCGTAGTGCAAATGCGGCGCCGTTGAGCGGCCGGTGTTGCCTACGAGGGCTATCGTCTGGCCCCTGTTCACCCTCTCCCCAACCGACACCAATATCTGCGAGCAGTGGCAGTAGCGGGTCAGGTAGCCATTGTCGTGGCGAATCTCCACCATCAGTCCGAAGAACCTGTCGTTATGTACATTCTCGACCACCCCCTTCGCCGTGACCCTTATGGGCGTTCCTTCCGCCGCGGCTATGTCTATGCCCTTGTGCGCGTCAGCCGGGTTGCCCGAGAATTGCTTCGTGAGCCAGCCATCGGCCGGCATGATGTTGGGTATCGACTGGATGTACCCCCCGCCCGGCGGAGTGCTACGACGCTCTTCCGCGATGCGCTCTTCCTCCGGCCGTGCGGCCTCCGTGTGCACCTCCGGCTGTATGCCCGGCTGCCCCATATCTACCACCGGCGCTCCCGGCCTGGCAGCAGCTGCCGGCTTCCCGGGCGCAGCCTCAGCGGGCTTAGCCGCAACGGCATCGCCAATGTCGGTAACGCTCGCCAGGCGGTGCAGGTACACCGTCAGGCTGTCTATGCTTGCGATCTTGCGCGAAGATATCTCCAGGTCCCGGCTGTGCTCGCGGAGCCGGCGGTTCTCCAATTTCAGGTCGTGCACCAGCTGCAGCTTCAGCGCGGCCTCGCCTGTCTTGAACAGGAGGACGAAAAGGCCGATAAATATCAGTATCAGCGACATTATTGTGAGATTAATGGTATAGCGGTGTATCCGGAGGGTAAAGGGGTGGCCTTTGCCTTCAGGGAAGAACATGAAGGTGTAGTAACCGCTTCCTTTGTTTTTGTTTGTCTTCATAGTACTGTACTGTTGTTACTATCCAAAAGATTAATATTTAAAAAAATACCCCGTTAACTTAAAGATACATCATCCAACACCGTCTCGTCCAGTAATAAATCAAAAATTCTTACCAGGTCATCTTCACTAAAATACTCTATTTCCACCCTCCCTTTGTTATTTCCTGTAATTTTTAATTTTACAGACGTCCCGAACCTGTACTGCATCCGCTCCAATTGATGTGCAATATTGGGGTCCTGGAGCTGTTCTACCGGCTTTTTTGGCGGTTTTTTCGGTTTTTCCGCCTGGGTGATCTGTTCTATCTCCCTAACCGTCAGTTTGTCGCTTAAGACCTGGTGCGCCGCCTCCAGCTGCTTCTCAGCCGTCGGAAGCGTTAGGATGGCCCTGGCGTGGCCCGTGCTTATCTCGCTTTTGCGGACCATCTGCTGAACCTCGTCCGGCAGGTTCAGGAGACGCAGGGTGTTTGTGATGACCGCCCTGCTCTTGCCCACCTGCGCAGCCAGCTCCTCGTGCGTGTAGCTGAATTCCGCAATCAGTTTCTGGTACGCGGCGGCCTTTTCGAGCTCGTTGAGCTCCTCTCGCTGGATGTTCTCCACGAGCGCCAACTCAAGCATCTCTCTGTCGGAGACTTTCGTCTTGACTATGCAGGGGATGCTGTCCATCATAAGGTGTCTGTGCGCACGGAAGCGGCGCTCGCCTGAGATTATCTCGTAGCGGTCGCCCTTCTTGCGCAAAACCACAGGCTGCAGGAGCCCCTGGTTCTGTATACTTGCCGCAAGGCCGGCGATCTCCTCGTCGTCGAAGTCAACGCGCGGCTGGTGCGGATTGGGGTCTATCGCATTTATGTCTACAAGCTGCACCTCTCCGGCGCCGGCGCCATCGCCCTGCTCCCCGTCTTCGGAGATGGTCGGGATGAGGGTGGAGAGGCCCCTGCCCAATACGGACTTGCGTTTGGAAACACTCTTAGGCGGGTTGTTCATTTTGCATCACTTCCTTTGCCAGCTCTAAATAATTTCTTGCCCCCAGCGACATTATGTCATAGAGGATAATGGGCTTGCCGAACGACGGCGATTCGCCCAGTTTTACATTGCGCGAAATCATTACTTCAAACACCCTGCCGGAGAAACACGACCGCACCTCGGATGTTACCTCGCGCGAGAGGTTGAGCCTGCCGTCGTACATCGTGAGCAGCGCGCCCTCTATCGCAAGATCGGGGTTCAGGTTCTTCTGAACGAGGTGGACGGTGTTCATGAGCTCCGCCAGCCCCTCAAGCGCGAAGTACTCGCACTGAATGGGGATAAGCACCGCGGTCGCGGCGGTGAGCACATTCACTGTAAGCAGCCCAAGCGACGGCGGCGAGTCCATTATAATATAATCGTAGTCCTTCTCGACGGCCTTTAGCGCCGAACGGATCTTCTTCTCCCGCGCCATTGTGTTGATCAGTTCGATCTCTGCGGCGGCGAGGTCGGGCGTAGCGGGGGCGATGTCCAAAAATTTCATAAACGGCGCGGATATACGGATATCGCGTATGCCGGTCGGCTCCCCGTTCCGCTCGCGCTCGGTGATCACATCGTACATGGAAAACTCGATATCGTCTTTATAGATGCCTACGCCCATGGTGGCGTTCGACTGCGGGTCCATGTCTACGATCAGCGTCCGTCGCTCGGCGGCGGCGAGGCAGGCGGCGAGATTGACGGCAGTGGTCGTTTTTCCCACCCCGCCCTTCTGGTTGCACACCGCAATAATTTTTGCCATTCCGACCGCCTTTTTGTTTTTGTTTCCACCGCTTTTGATACGGTCTTTATCAACCGCACGCCGGCGTTTTGTTGATAACCTGCCGGTAGTGGCCCCCGCCAGATCATTACTTACCGCCGTATTCACATAACGCACATGTTATCAACATTTGTGTGTGGATAACGTGAATAACTCCACAACCGCCAAATTCCGCCTGTTTTCAATGTTTTACGCCATTTACGCACACTTGGGTACCGGGTGTGCTATACTATAATATACAGTTTTCCACAAAGTCCCGGCCTTTTACACAAACTCCATCGATACGAGGCTTAACCCCTGCGCCAAGCTGCCCAAGCTGTACTGCGCGATCTCGCGGATTTGTATGCCGTCCTTGGCCTTATTGGAGGTCATCGTCTCCAGCTCCGCAGCGAACTGCTTTGTCTTGTAAGTGTACATGTGCCCGTCATCGGCCAAAAACGGCCTGGCGGCCTGCGCGAATTTCTGCAGTGAGCCCACACCACGGCCGATTACGTAGTCCGCTTTTTTTCCGGGCTTTACGCTGTCCGTCTTACCGTGGTACACCTCTATATTATCGAGGGTCAGCTCCGTCTTGACCGCTTCGAGAAAATCCGCTTTTTTCCGGCAAGGCTCAACCAGCATGAACGACAAGTCGGGCCTGAACAGCCTTATCGGGATAGACGGGAACCCGCCCCCCGAATTGATATCAAGCACTACCGCGCTCTTTTTAAACCCAAATAGCAGGAGCGGTTGCAGCGAATCGCAAAAATGGCGCAAAAACAGATGCTTTTCATCCGCCTCGGGCAACAACTCCGCCGCCCTGTTCTCACGAAGCACAAGGCCGATATACGCCAAAATCAACTCCCTCAGCTCCGGCTCCGGCGACAATCCAAGACGCTCCAGCTCCTTTGGCTCGTACCGCTGCTTCGCTAACTTAAAAAACGGGCCCCTTGATTCGTCCATACCTTGCAATCCTGCTGTTTCACGTGAAACAAACCCATCAATCCCGGCAACTGCGCTCCGCTACCCGCTTATTATAGTATTAGCGCCCGCCGGATTTCAACAGGTACATCGCCAAAATTGACACATCCGCAGGCGTAACCCCGCCTATCCGCGACGCCTGACCCAATGTCGCGGGACGAACTGCTTGCAGCTTCTGCCGGGACTCCGTCAACAGCCCAGAAATACCGTTGTACGAAAACCCGTCAGGGATCCGCGTCTCGTCATACCGCCTGAGCTTCTCAATCTCTTTAAGCTGCTTTCTGACAAATCCCGCGTACTTAATTTCAGACTCAACGCCAAGCAGCAAATCTCTGCTAAAAACGCTATCGGTATCTGTAATGACAACATCCCCATCATCCAAACCCTTTTTCTCGATGATGCCGTCATCGCCAGACAACCCTTTCCCAACAACTTCAAGACCCCGCAGCAACCACTCTATCCCAACCTCCGGGCGCCTCAGCAAATCCCGCGCGCTCTCCGTCTGCGAGATACGCCTCTCTTTTAAGGATGATGTTTCCGCCCCACAGTTCACCCCGTCCAAAATACGTTCATACTCCCCCGGCGTAACCTTAACCCCGACCAACCGCTCCGTAAACTCCCGCTTCCGATCCCAAAACCGCCGGCGCTCGTCGTACTGTTCATCCGTTATCGTCCCCAGCCCATGCCCAACCGGCACCAACCGCTCATCGCAGTTATCCTGCCGCAGTATCATCCGGTACTCCGCCCGCGAGGTAAACATCCGGTACGGCTCCTCCGTCCCCTTCGTCACCAGATCGTCAATCAGCACCCCAATATAAGACGTATCCCGCCCCAGCACAACCGGCTCCTCCCCGCGCATCCCCCGCACCGCGTTGATCCCGGCGATAAGCCCCTGGCAAGCCGCCTCCTCGTACCCCGAACTCCCGTTCACCTGCCCGGCAAAGAAGAGCCCCCGCACCGCCCGCGACTCCAGCGTGGGCCGCAGCTGCAACGGCGGGAAGTAGTCGTACTCGATCCCGTATCCCGGCCGCACGATCCGCGCACCCTCCAATCCGGCAACGCTTTGCACCATTTTCTCCTGAACGGCGCCGGAAAGTTCTGTAAAAAGGCCGTTTACGTATATCTCATTGCTATCAAGGCCCTCCGGCTCTAAATATAGTGTATGGCCGTCGCGATCTCCAAATCTTATTACCTTTTCTTCTATAGAGGGGCAGTAGCGCGGCCCGGCGGTCTGGAGTTTTTCAGGGGGGCGCAGGGCATCGCCTATGGATTGCAGGATGTGCCGGTGCGTAGACGGATTCGTCCGAGCCGCCCAGCAGACGACCTTATTGCGCGGCCTCTCTTTCGCGAAGAAAGAGAACGGCTTAGGGTTCTCATCCCCCGGCTGTTCGGACAACACGGAGTAGTCTATGGTGCGCTTGTCGAGGCGCGGCGGCGTGCAGGTACGCAGACGGCCGGAGGCGATCCCCAGCTCCCGTATGCTCTCCGTAAGCCCCGCCGCCGGAGGCTCCCCCGCCCGCCCGCCCGCGTGGGAGTGGGGGCCCATGTGGATCACGCCGTTGAGGAACGTCCCGGAAGCGATAACGATGGATTTCGTGTTGATTATCTCGCCGGTATCTAATGTGACGGACGATACTCTGTCCCCCGAAACATTTAACCTGACCACCGTGGCCTGCAATATTGATATGTTGGGATGATTTTCCATGGCCTGTCTGGCCAAATTCCTGTACATCAGCTTATCCGCCTGCGCTCTGGGGCCCCACACCGCGCTCCCCTTGCTCGCGTTCAGCATCCGAAAATGGATCCCCGCCTTATCGATCAGCGATGCCATCAGCCCGCCCAGCGCATCTATCTCCCGCACAATATTCCCCTTAGCCACCCCGCCGATGGCAGGATTGCAAGACATCTGGCCGATAAAGTCGGGGTTCCCGGTAATAAGCAGCACGCGAGCGCCCATCTTGGCCGCAATATGTGCCGCCTCGATACCGGCATGCCCGGCGCCTGTTATTACTATGTCTGGGGTTGTCATGGGTATAAAATAATATTTGGCGGGTTAATTTAAAACAATATGGGATTATGTTTTGCCGGGGCGGTAAATTGGGGGTTGGCGGTGTGATGGGTATACGGTTTTGACGGAAACAAAACGTTTTTGTAGGGGCGATCGTCCCCGATCGCCCGTGCCGGAATTGCGATATTGCGTTTGATTTGACGTATACCGCACCGGCATCGCGGGCGGGCACACAGGCCCGCCCCTACGTTGGGTTGTTGGTGGATTTTGTGGGATATTGTAATCCATGCGTTGCGGGCGACCGGGGACGGTCGCCCCTACGGGCATTATCGGTGGAATTCGGGGTTTATCGTTGTGATGGATATACGGTTTTGACGGAAACAAAACGATTTTGTAGGGGCGATCGTCCTCGATCGCCCGCCGGAATTGCGATATTGCGTTTGGTTCAACGTATACCGCAATCCCGGCATCGCAGGGCGTTGCACGCAACGCCCTTACGTGGGATTGTTGGTGTATTTTGCGGGATATTGTAATTCATGCGTTGGCGGGCGACCGGAGACGGTCGCCCTTACGGGCATTATCGGTGGAATTTGGGGTTTATCGTTGTGATGGATATACGGTTTTGACGGAAACAAAACGTTTTTGTAGGGGCGATCGTCCCCGATCGCCCGTGCCGGAATTGCGATATTGCGTTTGATTTGACGTATACCGCAATCCCGGCATCGCGGGCGGGCACACAGG
>WQRV01000055.1 GCA_009786575.1 Chitinispirillia bacterium
ATCTGTCCCAGCACCTGCTCTTTCTCTTTCTCGTTCAGCCCCGTCGTGGCGATGACGGCCTTTTCGACAGCGAGGAGGTAGTTGATATTGATATCTAAGAAGCTCTTCACGCTTTTCGAGGCGGCGATGGCCATGGCATGCCCCATATCGTACTGAGAGTCCCGGTAAAGCTGGGCCTCTTTGCGCAGAGATATGGAAAACGTAGCGGAGATAATGACGGCAAAGGCTACGAAAAGAATCAACGGCAGCTTGTACTTGAGTTTCACAGCTTATCAACTCCCATGTATTCGGTGTAGCAACAATGAACCCCGTTTTCCCGGCGGCGGTTATCAGCCCTGCGCCATCATCTGCGCCAGGCTGTTCTGCTGGGCCTGCATCTTGGACATTGCCGTCTCCATCCGCGCGAACATCGCGTAGTAGGATTTTTCCTGAGAGTACCACTTCTCAAGGAGCTTCGATATCCTGTCGTCGTAGTTCTGGACCTGCTTGGTGATGGCGTTGTCCACCGCCGAGCCGTCGTTCTGCACGCCCGCCCTGTTTATCAGGTAGCCCTTGCTGCCGTAGCCTACGGCCGTCGTTCTGACCGCGTCGTTGAGGATGTCGTTCAGCCGGTTGGCGATGCCGCTCTCCGCCGTGCGCTTGCCGCGGTTGGCCATGTCGGAATCGCTTATGGTCGATGTCTTCGTGAAGAGCGATACGACCTCGTCGTACTTGCCCTCGAGCGCCTGCTGCAGCTTGGTGTCATCGACCGTCAGGCGGCCGCGGTCGGTCCAGTTGCCGGTGGTGATGCCTATGTCGGCCATCGTTATCCCCACGCCCTCCACCTTGGTGTAGATAATCTGGCGCATATTGTCGAGCATCTTGCGCAAATCGGCGTCGTTGCCCAAAAGGCCGATCTTGGCCTTCTCCTCGTAGGTTTTGGCGTCCTCGTCGGAAAGCGCCTTCTTCTCGTCGTCGGAGAGCGGCTTGAAGTCGCGGTCTTTCTTGGCGCTTATGAGGTTGTTGAGCTCGTCAACGATCTTGTTGTACTCGCTTACGAACGACTTTATGCTGTCCATTATTTCGGTGGTATTCTTGGCCACCTCTATCTTGATCTCATCGGACGGCTTGTCTACCCACACCGAAGTGCCGTCGGTCAATTTGATCTCCTGGCCCAGGCCCGCCGTAGAGGTCTGCTCCGATGACACGTTGAACGTGGCGTTGAACGAGTAGGTCATGCCCTCGTAGGCAAACGAGTTCGTTTGGCGGAGGAACTGCTCGCCGTTTATCACCGCGATCAGGTTCGTGGCCTCGGAGCGCGTGCCAACACTGCCCGCGCCCACGAGCGCTTGCGCGGCTGCGTCGGATATTGTGGTCACATTGGAACTCGAGTCAACAAACTGGAACTTGCCGTTGTTCTGCGTGAGAGTCCCGCCGTTTACTTCGATTCTCTCATTGGCGGCCAGGCTGAATTTCCCGCCTATCGCCAATACGTGGCCGGTGGTCTCCACGCTTCCTTCGGTTCTTTTCACTTCCACGGTCTCGCCGAAGCCGAGTTTCTCAAAGATCCGCGCCGTAAGGTCGGTAACGTTCTGTATGGCAGACGCGGTGCCCTCCTGCTTGCTCTCAAGCGAGAACTTGCCGCTCGCGGAGCTGTAGGCGAGCGTAACGCCGGCGTTTGAGCCGTTGATCTTGGAGATCATCGTGCCAATGGTGTCGTCCTTGTTAAGCGTTATGCTGACGCCGTTGATCTGCACCGTGCTGTCGTAGACAACGCTCTGATTGCTGGTGCCGGCGCCCAAAACCCGCGCGGTAAAGAAGTCGTCCCCGAAAAAATTCCCCAGCTTCACGTTGTTCACGTTAGCGCTCGACGCGCCGCCGGAAAAGCCCATCGCGTCTAACACATAGCCCATACCGGTAGGCGAATTGACCGCGACCGAGGAGCCGGACTTGTCGATCTTGAGCTCGCCGTCCTTAACCTGCGCCATGCCGTCGTAATCCTTGCCGAACTTTTTGGTGATCTCGGTGTTCAGGGCCTTGGCGAAAGCTTCTATACGGGCGGAAGCGGCATTGTCATTGGCCTTAAACATGGCGATTTCCATAGGCGAGCCGGTTGGATTCCCACCTTCGTCCAGCCCGTACATATTGTTGCTGAGGTTATCATTGAGCTTATCCATAGCATCATTGTATTCGCCTGAACCTGCCGTCAAACTGCCTACATAAGTTTTAAAACTGGCGAGGTCGGTGACAGAGGGGTCAATATCCGCAAAAGCCTGAGCGCCAAAATCGCTAAACACGCCGGAGAGGGCCTCGCCAAGGGTCATGCCGCCAACGTTGTTGACATATATATTGTCAAAATCCTCAAGGCTTGTGATCTGGCCGTTATAGAACGTATAATTAGTATTGGAGTTCAGTATATTCGTCACATCCTGCGCGCTGATCTCAATCCTCCTGCTAACCCCGTCGATCGCCATATCGAATATCGCGCCCTGCACCGACCCGCCCTGCACGAGCCCTTCGAGGTTAAAGCCGTTCGACTTAATCCCGCGCATGTCGAGCGTCTCGCCGCTCCAGGAGTCTTTGGAGGCGAGCTGCGCGACGGCCTGGACCGACTGGTTGAAGTTCTTGAGGTCGCCGTTGGCGGTGACGCTCATTTTGGCCGCCGCGAGGCTTTTGGACTCTTCGGTTTTTATGCCGTTCATGGCGAGCGAGTAGCTGAACTTCGCGAACGCCGAGGGCGAGCGGAAGTTGCTAAGCGGGTTGGCGGTGTTGAGGTTCGCGCGCTGGAAGTTCTGTACAGAGGCGATGACGGAGCGCAGGGTCTCCTGTTTCCACAGGGCGGTCTGGCGGTCGCGCTTAACGGCGTCTACGCGCAGGGTGTGGACGCGGCCCAAATTCTGGATAATCGCATCGGTATCAAGGCCGGAGGCCATGCCGGTAAGCCTCATTTGGGTCTGCATGTCTAACGCCATAACGGTTTGTCCTTTCCCTTAAATAGCCGGAGCGGCTTTATTAGACGGCCGCTCCTTGTCTTTGTAATCCGTAATATTAATTATATCGGCATTCTCAGCCGGTAACTGTACGTTTTTGTTACGCTTTCTGGTCGATGAACAGCCCGGCCAGCTCCCACATCTTCGCGATCATATCCTGTATCTTCTTTGGCGGATACTCCGCGATCACTTCCTTGGTCTCCGTGTCTCTGATGGTGTACATCAGGGCCTTGGTGACGTGGTGGATCTCGCGCTCAATCTCGCGGTGGAAGGGCTGCAGGGCCTTGTTGGCCTGCCTGACCGGTTCCTCCATGAGCTTGTCGAGCTCGGCGTCGTCGGCTGCCTTGCTGCCGTCGCCCGGCATGTGGAGCTTCTCGACCGCCTTGCTGCCGTCGCCGGGCATGTGGATCTTCTCGGGCACATTGTTGCCGGCGCCAAGCAGCGTAATGTTAGCCGCCGGGGCCGAAGCCGCGGGCTGCGCCTGAGCCGGGGCCGTATGGGCCTGGGTCGTGGATACAGCGTCTCCGCCGGTGTACACCGGGGCCATCTTGGTCGAACTTACACTGTTAAGCGTCATAGTATGCCTCCTTTCCCGGAATGCCGGGATTACTCCTATCTTGTATATCGGCATATTCTATAATATAGTTTAATGAAAAGTGATATTTTTTAAAAAAATCAAAATATTTATGCAGGACAATGTTTTAACCGGTACGGATTATGTTAAATTGCCATTTACCGCCCGCCGCCCCCACGCTGCCGCATGCATTCGTACATAAGCACCCCCGCCGCTACCGAGGCGTTTAGAGATTGGGCGTTTGGGGCCATGGGTATGGAGAGGCGCTGTTGGCACAGTTTTTGAAGATAGGGGGGGATGCCGCGGTGCTCGCCGCCTATTATCAGGATGGTCGGCTTGGTGAAATCGTACCGGGCCGGCGTTAGCCCGCCGCCCATTTCCGCGCCTGCCGCCGTAAATCCGTTATTATTGACATAGCCGGATATGAGCCCCTCCAGATTGCGAGGTTTGACGATGCAGAGGTGCTCTGCCATCCCCGCGGAAGCCCTTGCTACCGTTGCGTTTAGGGGGACTGTGTTCTTGCGTTCGAGCAGGAGGGCGTCTGTACCTAAGCAGACGCAGGATCTTATGATTGCCCCCATGTTGCCGGGGTCCTCTATTGAGGCGGCTACTACGAAGAGGGGGGCGGGTTTTTTTTGGATGATCGCGGTGAGGTCCTCAACATCATTATACGGCCTGGAACTGCAGAACGCCACAACGCCCTGATGTTTTGGGGTACCGGCGAGGGCGTCTAATTTTGCCCCCGGGACGAGGTTGTAGGAGAGCCGCTCCCGTCTGCATATTCTTAGCAGGTTGAAGAGCGGCTGGCTCTTTTTGTCCTTGTCGAAGTAGATGTGCTCAACGTCGCGCATGCGGGCCGCGAGCAGCTCTTCGACCGGGTGGGTGCCGTAGATTGGTACGTCCTGCGGCGTCATTTAAGTTTGAAGAAGGCGTCTATCGCGTCGCCGACGTCGTCACCGTTGAGCATGTACTGTTCCTCCTCCGTTTCCGGCGGCTGGGCCGCCGGTGGCGGCGCTGCCGGCTGCGGCGGAGGCAGCGGGAGCGACAGCTTTGCCTGCGGCGGGGCAGGGGCGGCGCCGGATTCCTGCGGCGGCTCTTCCGGCTGCGGCTTGGGGACCGATATGCGCTTTGGCGGCGGCGGCAAGGGCAGCGAGGTCTGATGCGCTCCGGCCAGGGCGGCGGTGATCGCCGAGCGGTCTATGGAGCTGGTTTCGGTCATGGCCTCCTCGGCCGTCCGCTGGCGCTGCGCCGGGGCCGGGACGTTCATAAGGAACTCCTCTTCGTCGTCCCCGGCCTGGGCGGCGGACGGCTCAACGCCGGCGCCGGAAATCGAGAATATGCCCGTCTCAATCGCTGACACCGCCGTGGGCGGGGGCGCAGGCGGCAGCGGTACGGACGGCGCGGGCGGCGATACGGACGGCGGCACAGAGAACGCCGGCTGCGGCGGAGGGGGCGGAGGAGGCGGAGGGGCCTGTACCTCGAACTGCTCAAACGCGGCCTCGAACTCCTCCATGGAGTCCCATGCGTCTTCGGCGGCAGACTCAGCGGCGGACCCGGCGGCAGGCGTTTCGGCGGGAGCGGGCACTGCGGCATCCGCTTCGGGCTCAGGCGCGTCCGGCTGTTCCGGGACCGGCGCCTCTTCTTCCTTGGGCGGCAGAGCGGCGGCCTGGATCTGGAACACCTCTTCGGCCTCCTCCTCCTGCGCGGGTTCCTGGGCCTTAGGCGGTTCGGGGAGGGAGAATTCGTCCTCTTTGGCGGGTGTCCAGGGCGTTTTGGGGGTTGGCGCGGGGGCCTCTTTTGCCGGCGCGAAGCCGTCGTCTATCTCCTCCGCCTTGAGCGAGGCGGGGGGCGGCGCGCCCGCATCTTCCGCTGCCGCGGCCTCGCCGCCTAAGTCTATGGCATCGGCAACGGGCGGGGTATCGGGCCGCACTAAACCTGTCTTGCGGCGCTCGGGGTTCTCGAGGACGCGCAGGTACTCGTGCGCCTGCTGCTCCACGAATTTCACGTAGAAGACATCGAGCAGGTGCATGTTGGTGCGCAGGGCCCGCATAACCGCGTTGATCCGGTCGCCGAGCTGCCGCTTGAAGTTTTCGGGCGAGAGTGCGCGGGCCCGGAAGGCGGCCTCTACGGCATCGGTGTCGGCCAAAAGGCCGTTGATATATTGGAGTATCTCCTCTCTCTGGGCCGACTGCGCGGCGGCGGCCTGTTTTTTCTTCGAAGTTATGAAGGCCCACACCCCGGCCATGACGCCGCAGCCAACGGCAAAGCCGGTTATCAACATCAAAATGCTATGACTCATGCGGCAAATTCCCTCCAAAAATGTTGTAAATAAACACGCGCCCCCCCTATATATTATAGATAATGCGCGGCGCTGTGTCAAATCTAAAATGGTTAATCGTCAAAAAAGCCTCTCCGCGAGGCCGCGTCGTAAACCCGGCGGTACTTGCAAACCGCGGCATCCCACGAAAACGACCGGAGGCTGTCCATACCGTTTACCACCATCCGCCCGTACAGGTCAGGGTCCGCGAAAACCGCTTCCGCCGCAGAAAGAGCGCCCAGCGCCGCGTCTACCATCGACTGGTACAGGGGGACTTTGACCCTGCCGGCGACCGGGGATTCGAGTATCTCCTTCCAGCCCTCGTCGCCCTCTTCCCGGTACAATATCCCCGTAGCGCCGGTATCGTATGGCGGGCAGGCGCCATAAGGCCTGACCTGAACCTGCAGCCCCCCCGTCGCCCGCGCCACAACCGGGGTGCCAAGCATCAGCCCCTCCGTGGCCGCGCCGAACGGCTCGTAGAACGACGGCATAAGCAAGAACGAACTGCCGAGGACCACAGACGTGTACTCATCACCCGATATTCTGAACGGCCAGACAACTATGTCGCCGGGCATCTCATCCGCAACCTTCTTGAAAAACGCCAACTCCTTCGCATGCTTTACCCGGTCGGCGCTGCTGGGGCAAAATATCAACCCTGCCCTGCCCGGCTGGAATTTGCGGACAGCGTGGAAAATGACATCAAAACCTTTCTGGGACAGGTCGAGGCGGCCGGACATGAAGAATACCGGGCGGCCAGGGGCCGCGGGCGGATGACCAGCGCCCAAAACCTCACTCAATCCACCTATAACCCCATCCCGCCCCTGCATCTCCGCCACCACCTCAAGCATCTTATCCCTGAACCGCCCCTTCTGCGCCAACAGCTTCGAATAGTTCCCCTGGCGCGCCCAGGAGAGCGCGGCGTAGGTGTATCTCAGATACGGCTTCCCGAACATACCGTTCTCGATCCCCACCGGCGGGTTAACGGCAAACACATCCTGCAAATGCGTCGTGAAAACCGTGCGCTGCAGCGGGTCGTCCCGCAGTTCGGCGGCGAACGGGGTGCTGACGGTCGTCAGCGGGCCGTTCAGCAGAGGGATCGACATCTGCAGGACCGTATCGGCGACATTCTTGACCCATCCCCCATCCCCCGCGCCTTTGGGATCAATGCCCTTGCCGGCGGCGCCTTTGGCATCAGCCCCCTTGCCCTTACGGTCACCCCGCCGGCCATCCCCCTCAACCCCGAAATACAGCTTTTTCCGCGCCGCCCCTATCCCGCAGTCAAAAGAGTTGTGCAGCGTGAGCACCGTCCGTGCGCTCTCAAGAACGCCGTCCAGCATAGCGATCTTCGATGTCAGCGCGACCGGCGCAGTCTCCCAGTCATGCGCGTGGAACAGAATATCCCTGCAAAAACCAAGCTCACGCAGCACAAACGGGACCGCGGCGCAAAACGCCAGCGAGTCGTCGAGCAGGTCGTCTGGGTTATCGTAGGCATACGGGTTCGGCGACGCCGTGAAGCGGCCCTCTATACCTATATAATAGGCGGTAACGGGCGCGTCGCCGTCTATGTAGCAGCTAAACTCCCCCTTGTACGGCGGCGAACTGAATTTCCGGGGCGGGACGGCAAGCGTCAGCGGCCCGTCATCGACCGCCTCCTTCACGCTTGGGATGTTGACGTAGAGCGGCGTTAGGATGATCACGTCCTCCGCCGCCTTCCTGAGGCTGCCGGGCAAAAGGCGCATCACGGCGGCCAGCCCCCCAAGCGGCGCGAAGCGGTTCTCGAAGGTCAGCGCAACGATCTTGCGGCGGCCGGGGTCGAACCGGCGGTCCAGGGCGTTCAGGCGCGCGAAGCCGTTTGGCCCGAACGCGGATATAAATCCCCGGGAGTACGGCTGCCAGGCGCCGAGCTTGGCCGTAAAGACGGCATCGGGGGCGGTGTAGGGTTTAGGACGCATTTCACAATATAATATATGCGCATATCAGAGAGCTATAACATATTCACCGGATCAACATCAATAATGCAGCGGCAGGCGGACGGCAGGTCCGCCTGGGCATTTTTCCGGATGTTGGCCAGCGCTTCGCCTAAGGGTACGGGGGAGGGGGATTTCAGGAGCATCGAATACCTGTACACATTATCAATCTTGGACAGTACCGCCGGGGCCGGGCCCAAAACCCTTATACTATTATCCCCAGACAGCAGCGCCCTCGCGCACTTGTGCAGGAAGGCGCGCAGCACCGGCTCGTCCGGCCCCTCCGCTATGACCCTGGCCAGCTTCCCGAACGGCGGGTAGGAGAGCTCCCGGCGGTTTTTTATCTCGTAGCCGTAGAATGAGAGGTAATCGTGCGTCATCGCGTAGTTGACGGCAGGCTCGCCGGGGCTGTAGGTCTGTATTACCACCTCGCCGCGCAATTCCGCCCTGCCGGCCCGGCCCGCCACCTGCGTCAGCAGCTGGAACGTCCTTTCAGACGCCCTGAAATCCGGGAAATGCAGCCCCGTGTCGGCCTGCAGAACCCCCACCAGCGTAACATTCGGGAAGTTAAGCCCCTTCGCCACCATCTGCGTCCCCAGCAATATATCCGCGCCGCCCCTCTCGAACTCCTCAAGTATAGAGAGGTGCGCCCCCTTGCGCCGCGTCGTGTCCTGGTCCATCCGCAAAATCCGCGCCTCCGGGAACTTCTCCCTTATCAGCTCCTCCGCCTTCTGTATCGCCGTCCCCTGATACTTAATTTTTATCCCGCCGCACTTGGGACAGCATCGGGGCGCACCCTCCTCGTGGCCGCACTGGTGGCACTTCATCGTCGTGTCGGACTTATGAAACCTCAGGTTGACGGAACAGTTCGGGCAAGTATGCGAATACCCGCAGCTCTTACACAACAATACCGTAGAGAACCCCCGCCTGTTCAACAGCAATATTATCTGGTGACGGTCCCTTATCTCCTCCCCCATTCTCGTCACCAGATACCTCGATATTGCCGTCCAGTTGTTCTCCCTGTGCTCTGCCGCCATGTCAACCACCCTCACATCCGGCAGCCGCGCCGTCCCGAACCGCTCGTTTAGCGTAAGCAGGCGGTACTTCCCCGTCTGCGCGTTATAGTAGCTCTCGAGGCTCGGGGTCGCGCTGCCGAGCACTACCGCCGCGCCCTGCATCAACCCGCGCATAACCGCGGCATCCCTCGCGTTGTACCGGGGATCGGTATCGCTCTGCTTGTAAGACCCGTCGTGCTCCTCGTCCACGACTATCAGCCCCACGTTCTCCATTGGCGCCAAAAGCGCGCTCCGTACGCCTATTACCGCGCGCCGACGGCCGGTCACTATCTCCTGCAGGCTGTCGCGCCGCTCGCCGTCCGACATCCGGCTGTGGATCACCGCCACCGTGTCGCCGATTTCGGCCCGGAAGCGCAGAATCGTCTGCGGGGTCAGCGATATCTCCGGGACCAGAATGATCACCCCGCGCCCGGCCGCCAGCGCCCTTTTGGCCAGCTCGGTGTAAACATGCGTCTTGCCGCTGCCGGTTATGCCGTACAGCAGGAAAGGCTTGCCGCCGGGCGCGCCGATTGACGCCGCGACACGGTCAACGCAGGCCTGCTGCCCCACAGACAGGGTTACGCGGGCGGCGCCGGCAACGTCAACGCCAAATTCGTTCGTGTCCCTGCAGACGGTCTTCTGCTCCTTGGCAAGGACGCCCTTTTTGCACAGTGTGCCGATCTTCGACGGCGTGAGGCCGAACCGCGATTTCAATTCGGCGGCGGTCACCGGGGCGGTGATTGTGTCCAAAGCGGGCCGGCCGGCCGCCCCTGCACCGGCGCTATCTATGCGGTTAATACCGTCATCGCTGCCGGCATACCTGTACACCGTAACGGTTTTCGGCTTTTTGTTGATGATAGATTTGCTTACAAGCGGCTTGAACAGCCGCCCCAGCGGGCATTGGTAGTACCTTGCCATCCACTCGTACAGCTTCAGGAGCGACCGGTTCGAGTCGGTCCAGTGCCCCTCCTTGATCTCCAAAATTTCCTTGAGCTCCGGGAACTCCGACCCCTCTTTGACCTCGAGGACAACGCCCCATATCCTGCTCTTTCTTACCTCCACAAAAACGGGTAGCCCCGCCGTCACCTTACCGGCAAAACGCGGCGGGATTGCGTAGTCGTAGACCCCAGGGATAGCGACGGGAAAGGCGACTGCGGCGGCGAGGCCTGCGTACGGGGCAACATTTGTACTATTTTTATTTTGACGTTCGGCCGTTTTCATAGTATATTATGTAATATACATCATATCACATTATATTGTACAGACCGCGGCGCGGACGGGTTATCACGGGAGCCGGGGGGCATTAATAAGGGATTTTATGGCAGAGGGTACCAACAACGCCTCCGGGGCGGGGCGCAGCATGCCCGATTTTGTTTCGATCGACGTCCGCGTGGCGATGGACCGTATGTCAGCGCGTCTCTATCTCCGTCCGCACCCCGTGCTTACCGGCACGCTCACCGTTGAGCATCTGCGCGCCGCGCTCGAGCGCGAGGAGATCGCGCGCGGCATAGACTCCGGCGCGCTAAAGTCGGCCGCCGACGACTGGAACCGCAACCCCAGGGAAGTTGAGACGCCCCCGGTGGCGCGGGGCGGCGGGGCCACAACCGAAAAAGTGGGTACGCTGCGTATCTCCGTGAAGCTCCTCACCGCGCCCCTTGAGGTAGCGCAGCTGCTCGAGAGCAGGCACTACTGGCAGATCGCCCCGCTGGCATCCAAGTTCCAGCGTGTAGACCAGGGCACCATCGTGGCCCGCCGGGCGGCCGGAGCGCCGAGCCTTCTGGGCTACGACATCTTCGGCGCGCCCATCACGCCCGACGTGGAGGGGACGGGTATGCCGGAGCTTGCCAGCATCGCGCAGGTGGGCAACGTCTTCGCTGCCGGGAACATCTACACCTCCTCCGTTACCGGGGTCGCCTACCTCGACGGTTCGGAGATACCCAAGGTCCACGCTATAATCTTCGACGCCACGGCGGAGGTGCGCGCCGCGCCGGACAGGATGTCGGCCGAGCTCTTCGTAACGCCGGCCGGCGAGCGCGGGGGCACGCCTGCGGAGAATTCCATCCGCGACCAGATAAAGGCCGCGGGGATAACTTACGGCGTGGACTACGACGAGATGCGCTTCTTCCTCGCGCGCTTCTTCAAGGGGAACCCGGCCACGCCGCAGTCGATCGTCATAGCGCGCGGGACGCCGGCCGTAAAGGGCTCGGACGGCCGCGTGGACTACTGCTTCAACACCGACACCTCCCCGGCGCCGCTCCTGAACCCCGACGGCAGCGCCGACTATAGGAACATAAACATCGTGACCTCGGTCGCCGCAGGGACGCTTTTGGCGCGGCTCATCCCGCCCACGCCCGGCTCCACCGGCAAGGACATCACAGGCCGCGAGCTCACGGCGCCCCACGGCACGCCCACCAAGCTCCCGGTAGGCACAAATACCATGATCCCCCCCGCCGACCCCGCCACGCTAATCGCCACCGCAAACGGCATAGTGAACTTCGACGGCGCGGTGGTCAACATCTCCGAGGGGTACATGATCCCCGGAAACGTAGACTACTCCACCGGCAACGTGACCTACGAGGGCACGGTGGGCGTAAACGGCGACGTCAAGAGCGGATTCGAGGTAAACTGCGGCGGCGACCTGCAGATCAACGGCACCATAGAAGACGCCAAGGTCACCGTCAAGGGCAACGTGCTCTGCCGCTACGGGTTCGTGGGCAACGGCAAGGGCGTCATAGACGCCGGCGGCGACGTGAACTTAGTCTACGTCAAAAACCAGACCGTCATCGCCGGCGGCATCGTCAACGTCGCCAGAGAGGCGATCAACTGCAACATCACCGCAGGCAAATCCATAAAGATCTACGGGCACAACCTTTCGGTCGCCGGCGGAACGCTCGCCGCCCACGAATCCATAATCCTGAAAACCGCCGGCAACATCAGCGGCGTGAAAACGCTCATCCAAATCATACCCGAACCGGAACTCGTCGCCCAGATGGCCTCCATGCGGACAATGGCCGCCCAGCACGAAGACAACATCAAAAAACTGGCCCTCACCCTCGAAACGCTGCCGCCGGCAAAACGGCAGGACAAGGAGTTCGTGCGCAAACTCAGAAACGCCATCATCATGATAAAGCAGGAAATGCTCGGGCTCGACGAAAAAATGCGCGCCCTAAGTGTAACCATGAACAACTTCTCAGGCTCTTTCATCCGCGTAGAAAGATGCGCCTACCCCGGCACCATCTTCTCAATAGGCCAGAGAAACATGGTCCTAAACGAGATGCTCAACAGCAGCAAGACGCTGAAACTGGTCGATCAGGACATAAAGGTGCTGTAGGGACGCGGCTTACCGCGGTTCCGGCATTGCCGCTTCCCCTAAAGCGCCCGCCGCACCGACACCACAAACGCGAACGTGAACCCGTTGTAGTGCTTGTCACGTATGTAAAACATCGGCTTAACGCCCATCCCAATCGAGGTGTCCTTCAGCGAATAGAGCGAGTGGTCGGCGTCTATGAAGCTCAGGTCAACCTCTATGCCGAGCACGCCGCCGAGCCCCAGGCCGAAACCGCTGTAGTGCTTTGTGTGCGGGTCCGGAACCACAACCACATTTCCGCCGGCGTCGGTTGTCTCCTTTTCCGCGTCTGGGAATTCCTTGCTCGTCCAGTTCCACCCAGCCGACATTGCCGGCCCCAAATACCACCCCAAAACGCCGTCGTCTACATCTACGCGCCACTCGTAGGATCCGGCCCCCTCAAGGTGATACGCCCAGTTGTAGCCATCCTTGCGGGCGCCAAACCCCAGCCCCAGGCCTATGTCTACGCGAGATATCCTGCCCACCGGGACCTTGAGGTACCCGCCCATTCCCACGATGTTGCCCACGTAGAAGCGCCCGCCCATCCCCAGCAGGTTCTCGTGCGCGCTCGTCTTGGCCCGCGCCGAGGTGTCCGTCACCTCGCGCTTTATCACATCCACCGTGTGTATCGATACAAACTCGGGCTTCTCCTCCTCATCGTCATCATCCACCTGGTACTCGTCGGCCACGGGCGCGCCCGAGTCATCGACAAGGGCCATCCTGCGCGGGCGCTCGCGTGAAATCTCCTCCACCGGAACCGCCTCAACGATCTCGATCCCCTCCGGCGTGGTGATAACGCTCCTGCCGCCTGTCTGGGCAGCGGCGGCGTTCGCGCAGATAAAGATAACCGCCGGCACGGCGAAAATAACTTTTTTCATAATCACCCCTTTCGACCCTTATTTCTCATAATATACATCTTTTTCCTGACCGCCATCTCAATAGACGGGTAAACTTTTAAGAAACACCACGCGACCACTATCCCGCCGAGGTGCGTGATGTGCGATACGCCCCCGGCCGTGATCCGCAGCGACATAAGCACCGACACCGCCGCGTAGCCTATCACGATGGTGCGGATCTTCATGGGGATGACGAAGAACAGCAGCACCGTCCGCTCAGGATAGTAGACCGCGTACGCCGTAAGCACCCCCATCACCGCCCCCGACGCGCCTATCACGAAAACTACCGGGTACCCGGCAAACAGGTAGAACACCGAAAACAGCCCCGCGCCCACGCCGCACACAAAGTAGAAAATCAAAAACTTCTTCGCACCCCAAATATCCTCAATCTCCGGCGCGAACCACCACAGCGCAAGCATGTTGAAGAGGATATGGAAGAGGTCTTCCGAGTGGAGGAACATGTACGTCACAAGCCGCCACAGCTGAAAATCGTGGAACGTGGAGACCGGGATGTTCGCCCCCCACAGGGTCACAAGGTTGCCCCTTATGCCGCCCAAACCGGTGTGGAAGACGCCGTCTATCGGCAGCATCTGCCCAATAAAAAGAATCACGTTGGCGGCAATAAGCCCCTTGATGCAGGGCGACAGTTTAGGTGTGTCGTAGTACATGGCTCAGACCGGCATCTTCTCTAAAATTTTCCGCTTAACGCACTCCGGCACGAACTCCCCTATATCCCCGCCGTGCTGCGCTATCTGCCTTACCAATGTAGAGTTCAGATAGGCGTATTTGGCGCTCGGCATAAGGAAGATGGTCTCGGCCGATTCCAGCATGTTGCGGTTGGTGAAGGCCATCTGGAACTCGTAGTCGAGGTCGGAGACAGCCCGCAGGCCGCGGATTATCGCCGACGCGCCGTACTCCTTCAGGCAGTTTATTATGAGGCCCGGGTAGCTTATGACCTCTATGCGCGGCACATCCCTTAGCGACTCGCGCGCCATCTCCACGCGCTCCTCGGGCGTGAAGAGCGGGTTCTTCACGGGGTTGGTCGCCACCACGGCCACCACCCGCCTGAAGATCTTCGAGGCCCGCACCGCTATGTCTATGTGGCCGTATGTTACCGGGTCAAACGTCCCCGGATAAAGCGCTGTCGGCATTGCTCTCCCTCTTGTATATCTCGATAACCGTACCGGAATAAATACGGGCATCGACGATGTTTATTTTACCGCCGGTATCAGCCGTTTTTTTCTCGCTGCGGCAACGGCGGCGCTCGTATATCAACAAACCGTCTTCCTTCAACATGTTCAGCAGCCCGGGTATAAGCCCCCGCAGGCCGTCATCGTCATAGGGCGGGTCGTAGAAGATGATGTCGTACCTGCCCGCGGTATTGACAAAACGCCGGACGTCGTCCCTTATGACATTTATCCTGCCGTTAATGCCGAGCCTGACCGCGTTCGAGGCGATTGTACCGGCAGCCCTGCCGTCCGCCTCCACGAAATCGACCCGCGCCGCGCCCCTGCTCACCATCTCGAACCCAAACGCCCCGCTGCCGGCGCACACATCGGCGGCCGCAGCGCCCGCAATCTTCCGCTTGACAATCTCCGCCGCCGACTCCCGCACCCGCTCCTGCGTGGGCCGGAACCCGGCGCCCTCCCCCGCCTCCACATACCGGCCCTTAAGGTCGCCGGATATTATCCGCAATTTTGTCATTCCTTGACCGTAAACAGCACTTCCGCCGTAACCATCACCTGCTCGTCCTTGACCGGGGCAATAGAGACCTTTTTGAACGCCGCCGGCGACTTGGCGTCGTAGAGCGCCAGCACGAACCTGTGGAAGTCCTTGTAGGTTGACATGCCGGCGGCCTTGAAGGTCACGCGGCGGTAGCTCCCGGTGCGCTCGACGAGCATTTGGGCCGGCGCGGCAGACATTATGAAGTTGTTTTCGCCCGCCATGCGCGAAAAGTCGCGCACGTGCTGCTGCAGGATGTCGCGGAAGCCCACGTGTTCGATCGCCTGGTACGGGTCGGCCACTGTCTGGAAGCGCGGTTTGTGCATTATGGTAAAGTTGTAGCTGCCGCCCTCCCCCGGGTCGTCCTTGATGTTAGAGTAGGGCCTGGGCATTAGCTCGCCGCGCTCGCTCCTGAAGGCGGCGAACATCTCCTGGACCATCTCGCGGGTGATCCCGGCGCCGCTCAGGTAGACGGACTGGAAGTTCTCTACTTCGAGCGAGCGGAACTTTATGCCCGGCGGGGTGAGCTTGGTCACCATGTTGAAGACGTTGCGCGCGAAGAGGACCTCGTAGTTGATCTTCTCGGCGATGGTCATGTCGGAATACTGGGCATCGAGCCGGCCGGCGGCCGCGGCGGCGGAGGGCTCGCCGGAGATCTCCTTGACGACGTCTTCGACGATCTGCGTGCGCACATGCGACGACGGCAGGTCAGCGGGCTTCGCGCCGTCCTTGGGCAGGGGGACGGGCGGCTTGGGCGGCGGGGGGGGCGGCGGCGTATGCGCCTCCCTGATTTCGGGCAGCATGACAGTGTAGTAGTAGTACCCGCCGCCTCCGGCAAGGAGGATCAAAAACATTATGAAAGCCGGCGTGGGCGATTTACGTTTCTTGCGCGCGCCGCCCTTTTTCGGGCTGGGGGCGCCCTTGGCGAGGTTCAGCCTTATCATGCAGATTCCTCCCCCCTCAGCGCGAGCCCTACCGCTACGGCGAGCTGCGGGGAGTGGGTAGTCCTTACTTCTTCGCTCTCCATGCCGGGCACGGCGCAGACCACTTTCCTGAACGGGTCGAGCATCTCGCATCGCGGCAGGGCGCCCAAAAGCGCGGTCAGGATGGCGCGGTCGGTGAAGAGGGCCCCGGCCAGATACATCGCGGCGCCGTCGCCGTCGTTTGCTATGCTCGTTACCGACGCGCCGGAGGCCATTAGCAGCGAGGCCTCGTAGCGCAGCATCGCCGCGTACTCCGCCGCGCCCCGCCCCTCCACGTTGAAGTCGGCCACGCGGTGGTCTACGTATGAGGAGTTGTACACCAATATCAGCTTGGTCCGGTGCAGCTCGCCGTGCACGAGGATGGAGGCCTCGCCGAGCCGCTCGCGGTAGTTGGCCTGGAAGGTGTGCGTGAGCGCGAACAGATCTATATCTATGAGCGGGGCGCGCAGTTTGGCGGCCTTCACGGCCTTGTTTAGCTTAGATATCGCCTCGGTGCGCACCGCTGCCGCTATGTAGCGGCGGCGGTCTACGAGGTGCCCGGGGTCCACCTCGTAAAAGTCGTAGGCGTAGCCGCTTACCGGCCCGCCAAGGCTCGCCTCAAGCTCCCAGCGCAGCGCCTCCGTCTGGTCCGGCTCGTCGCTCTCGGCCTCCAGCGCCCGCGCCACCGCCATGTCGCACGGCAACGAACAGGCCGCATCGGACCCCGCAAAACGCATGTTCCGGCGGATCACCCGCAGCCCAGCTGTTACCGCGTCCCAATAGGCGGCGGTGCTCGAACCGGCCGAAAGGTCGGCCGATACGGGCAACGGCTGGATAGCAACCTGCCTGACCGAGGCGTCGCGCGAACTGTACTGGACCACGCACAGGTAGTTGCGCTGTATGTCGATGCCGTTTGTGCCGATGGATTTTGCCATAATCTATAATAATAATTTATGGGCAGAGGCAAAGTCAAAGCCAAAATCTTTTTTATTGGCGGCGTTGATTTTGAAGGAGCCTATCATATATATTATATACGTGATTATCAATTCTGCGATTATTGAAGAGGCGGTTAAACATTATGCCCGCACCGCGCGCGGCTCCACGGGCCGCCGGACGGCACGGGCATAATGTTTAACCGTAAGATCTAACAAGAACAGGCCCTGTTGCTTATGATGGCGGAAAAGCGTTATAAAAAGCTGGGGGAGGTGCTGCTGGCGCAGGGCCTCATCTCCGAAGAGCAGCTCCTTATAGCGCTGCGGGAGTGCCGCCGCAACGGCATGAGCCTCGGCGCCACGCTCGTGCAGTTCAAGTTCATAACGAACGAGGACCTAACCGCCGTACTCGGCGAGCAGATACACCTGCAGCAGAAAAAACGCATCGGCGAGATTCTCATAGAGCAGGGCTTCATCACAAACGAGCAGCTCGAGAAGGGGCTCGATGAGCAGCGGCACTCCAAAATGCTCCTCGGCAACTGCCTTGTCAAGCTCGGGTTCATCACCGAGGCCAAGCTCGTAGACGTCCTCAGCGCGCAGCTTGACATCCAGCACGTGGTGCTCCAGCAGTTCAACTTCTCCCCCGCGCTGCTGCGCGTCATCCCCGAGGAGATGGCCCGCAAGTACAAGGTGATCCCGCTCTTCGAGCGCAACGGCGTCCTCACCGTCGCCATGGTAGACCCCACCAACCTGCGCATCATAGACCACCTTAAGTTCAAGGCCGGCCGCGAGATAGACCCCGTGCTCGCCACCGAGAAGAGCATAATGTCGGCCATAGAGAAGAACTACGCCTCGCAGAAGGAGGAGATGACCCAGCTGCTCAACGCCGCGGCGTCTGCGGCCCAGGGCGAGCTTGAAGTCGTCAAGTCGCAGGAGGAGACCGACGCCCTCACCGACGAAGAGGGCGCGCAGGTAGTCAAGCTGGTCCACCTGCTCGTAGTCAACGCGATAAGCTCCGGCGCCTCCGACATCCACCTCGAGCCGCTCGAGACCTACACGCGCCTGCGCTACCGCATAGACGGCGACCTCGTAGAGCAGAACCCCATCCCGCTGCAGATGCGCGCGCAGATCACCTCGCGCCTCAAGATCATGGCCAACATGGACATCGCCGAGAAGCGCAAGCCCCAGGACGGCCGCTTCCGCATCCGCCACGAGGGGCGCGAGATCGACCTGCGCGTATCCGTCTTCCCCGTCATGACCCGCTTCCGCGGCGTCAACGAGAAAATAGTGATGCGTATCCTCGACCCGCAGTCCATGAACATCTCCATAGACATGCTCGGCTTCCTGCCAAAAACCAAAGAGATGTTCGAGGCGGTCATCGAGAAGCCCGACGGCATCCTGCTCGTCACCGGCCCCACGGGCAGCGGCAAGAGCTCCACGCTATACGCGGGCCTGCGCAAGATCAACGACGTAGCCATAAACATCGTCACCATGGAAGACCCCGTCGAGTTCAACCTCGACGGCATCGCGCAGGGGCAGATAAACACGCAGGCCGGCTTCACCTTCGCCGCGGGCATGCGCTCCATCCTGCGCCAGGACCCCGACGTAGTGATGATCGGCGAAATGCGCGACGCCGAGACCTGCCAGATGGCCATACAGGCCGCGCTAACGGGCCACTTAGTGCTCTCCACGCTCCACACCAACGACGCGCCGAGCGCCTACACGCGCCTGCTCGACATGGGCATTGAGCCGTTCCTCGTCACATCGTCCGTTATAGGCATCCTGGCCCAGCGCCTCGTGCGCCGCCTGTGCAGGTGCAAGGAGCAGTACGACCCCGACCCGCTCCTCCTCCAGCGCTGCGGCCTGCGCCCCGGCCTCAAGTTCTACCGCAACAAAGGCTGCCGCCTCTGCAACAACACCGGCTTCAAGGGCCGCGTGGGCGTGTACGAATTCTTAGTGCCCGACGAAAACATAAACAACATGGTGATAAAGCGCCTGCCCTCCGAACAGATAAAGCACTACGCCCTGAAACGCGGCGACTACGACTCGCTGCGGCGCGACGGGCTCAAAAAGGTGCTGGAGGGGACAACAACAATAGAACAGGTGCTGAGCAGTACGCAGGATGATTGATGTACGGATAAATGGTAATTTGTTGCAATAATGACGTTGTAGGGGCGATCGTCCCCGATCGCCCGTGCCTGAATTGCGAAAATGCGTCTGATTCAACGTATATCGCAATCACCGCATCACGGGGCGTTGCACGCAACGCCCCTACGTTGGATTGTTGGTGTATTTTGCGTGATATTGTAATTCATGCGTTGCGGGCGACCGGGG
>WQRV01000056.1 GCA_009786575.1 Chitinispirillia bacterium
GCAAGGGGCCTCTTTTCCCCCGTATACGGTATCACGACAGCACAATGCACCGACAAAACATAATCCCATCGTCTTTTAAAGTCACAATCAAAGATAAACCCGTATTTTCCATTATTTCGGGAGTAGAGCCATTTTATTCCCTGGCCTGATGGGGAATAAATGGGGGCGTTCATCCCAAAACCGCGGGGGCCAGATGCGGTTATGGGCATAAACGTCGCCTAAATCATCAAAATTGTGCCCCCGCCGTTCCATATATTATATTATGATTATGAAAAACGTTTCCGATTATATCGCGTTGGCCCTGGATAACTCCGGCGACCTCAACGCCCTCAGGGCGCTTATCGGCAAGACCGCCGGCAGCGTGGGGGTCTACAAGCTCGGTTTGGAGCAGTTCACCCGCTTCGGCCCCGGTGTCCTCGACATCGTCCGCGATACGGGGCGCAAGGTCTTCCTCGACCTCAAGTTCCACGACATCCCCAACACTGTCGCCAAAGCGGTGGAGGCGGCATGCGCCCTTGGGGTAGATTACATGACAATCCACACACAGGGCGGTACGGAGATGATGCGGGCGGCGGCGGAGGCGGCGTCCAAGGCGGACCGCCGGCCCAAAATCCTGGGCGTAACGTTGCTTACAAGCATCGACCAGACTATGCTTAATGAGGACCTGTCCGTACAGATGAAGACTGCGGAGTACGTCCTGCACCTCGCTAAGAAGGCCGTGGGGGCGGGGCTCGGCGGGCTTGTCTGCTCGGCGGCGGATTTGGAGATGGTGGCGCCGGCGGTCCCGGACGATTTTGAGATCGTCACGCCGGGGATACGCCCCGCGGGGGCCGACGTAAACGACCAGAAGCGGGTCGCCACCCCGTCGTGGGCGATCAAAAACGGCGCGGGGCTCCTCGTCATCGGCCGGCCGATAACGGGTGCCAATGATCCCGGAAAAGCCGCCGCGGATATCGTAAACGAGATTGCCGGTATCCTCAAATAAAAAAGGTGCGGTGCGGAATGGCAAACATATTAGTCACCGGCGCGGACGGATTTATCGGCCAGCATCTGGTACGCAGGCTTGTCGACGGCGGGCATGCCGTCCGCACATTGTCCCGCGGCGATTCCGAACTGTACTTTTTCAGCTACGGCGAGGTAGACCGCCGTACAGCCGATATCGGCAAGCGGGAACAGCTCTCCGCCGTGATGGATGGGATAGACACCGTGTACCACCTTGCCGCAATCGCGAGGAACGACTTGCGGAAGACGTGGGATAATTATAACGCCGTGAATATTCAGGGGACGGCCAACCTGCTTGAGGAGGCGAAGGCGGCGGGGGTTAAAAAATTCGTGTTCATCAGCACCGTCGAGGCGGCGGGGTTCGGGGACGGGAAGCGCCCCCGAACCGAAACAGACCCGCCCAACCCAATCAACAATTACGGCAAGAGCAAATTGCTGGCCGAGCAGCAGGTGTTATCCGGCGAGTGGCCTATGAAATGCACGGTTCTGAGATTGCCGATGATATACGGCCCCGGCACGTTCCTCATCGTCCCCAAGCTATTCGGGGTGGTACGCAGGGGGGTTTATCCGTTAATAGGCAGCGGCAAGACGAAGATGGAGTTCTGCTTTGTAGATAACGCCGTGGGCGGGATCATTCTGGCCGGCGAAAAGGATGAATCCTCCGGCGAACTTTTTTATATTTCAGACGAACGCTCTTATTCTATTAAGGAAGTGGTATCGAACATCGCCAAAAGCATGGACAAAAAGGTCCTCTTCATCCGTATACCCGTTTTCGCGGCAAACCTTTTGGGGCTGTGCTGGGAAATAGCGGCGAAGATACTCCCGTTCCCGCCGGTTATCTCCAAATACTCCCGCAAACCGTTCTTCTCCAGAGAGACGGTGTTCTGGACGACCAAAGACGTAAACATCGTCTCTACCGGCAAGATAAGAGAAAAACTCGGCTACTCCCCCGCCGTCAACATAGAAAACGGTACGCGGAAGACGGCGGAGTGGCTCAACGAAAAATTGTTTGCGGCGAAAGATAAACGATGAATATCCGTATCAATAAAAAAACATTTCCCGCGGCGGATATTATATGAACATCGGCATCAACGCCTCCGCACTAAGCGCGCAGATGGGCGGCGCGTCGCTTTATATCCTGAAAATCATCAACGCGCTGGCGCAGGTTGACCACGAAAACAGCTATTTTATCTTCACAACCGCCGCCGGGAAAGCGCACTTTTCTAACCTGCCGCAAACATTCAGCACCATTCCCTGCGCGCCGTCAAAAACCATAACCCGTTTATTGTGGGAGCAGACGGTTCTGCCCCTGGCAGTATGCAAAAAATACAAGATCCGCGTGCTGTTCTCCCCAAACTACACGGCGCCGCTGTTCCATCCGGGGGTGCGTTCCGCCGTAACCATTCACGACCTGAGCTTCTTTCCGATGGCGGAGTATTATCCGCGCTCGCGCCGGATCTTCAGGCATATCATCCGCCTTTCCGTAAAACATTCCGACAGGGTAATATCCGTATCTCACTTTACGAAGGACGATATCCTGAAGTATGTGGGGGCGTACGAGAAGAAGATCCGCGTCATACACGTGGCGGCGGATACGCGGTTTTTGAACGAGCCGCCGGAGGACGATTTGCGGCAGCTTAGGCAAAAGTACAAAATCAACAACGGCTACGTTCTCTTCATCGGCTTCATGGAACCGAGGAAAAACCTTGAACGGCTGCTATGCGCATTCGCGGCTATCAAGGATAAAATCGCGCATGATCTGGTGATTGTGGGCGGGCATGGGTGGTGGTACGAGCAAACTTACCGGCGGGTGGAGGAACTCGGCATTTCGGGCAGGGTAGTCTTTACCGGTTACGCGGAGGATTCGGAAATCCCGCTCTTTTACAGGGGCGCCGCGCTCTTTGCGTTTACAAGCTTATACGAGGGGTTCGGCGCGGCAGCGCTTGAATCAGTTTTTTCCGATACCCCGGTATTAGCGTCGGACAACTCCGCTTTACCGGAGGTACTGGGGACGGCGGCGGCTTATGTTGACCCGTTCAATACCGATGAGATCGCGGAAAAGATGCTGCATCTGCTGACATCTGAAAGCGCGCTGGCCGAGCTCAAAAAAAATTGCGCGGATGTCAAGGTAAAATACTCATGGCAGAAAACAGCAAGAGAGACGCTGGATGTGTTTAATGAGTACAGGGAATCACCATCAACAAAAAGACCGCATGAACGGGCCGGATCGAATGAATAATCATCCATCATATAAACCGCTGCCGGCGCATTTTCCGCTGCTTACGCTTTGCCTGTTTTTGATAACATTATCAATACCGGTAAGCGCAGATACGGATTTCGACCCCATGATGCCCCCATACGAACAGGCCGACAAGTTCGCGCGGCGCGTCGGCGCGCGGTACGGGGTCTGGCCGGATGGAATTTACAGGCAGCCGGCGGGAAGCGGGAAGTTTTTGTGTTATTTAGACTCGCTCTCCAAACTGCCGCTTACCCAACAGGAACGCTATACCCTTGAGGGCCTGCGGAGGCGGCTGTCGTTTGACAGCGGGCTATACAAATTCGGCGGAGCAAACGATGGGTACGGATTGGCGCTTAATTTGGATTTAACGTGCGAGACATGGTCGTGGGCGGGCGGAGAAACTGATTTGCGGGCCGGAGGGCGCGGGATCATCGGGCCGCTGCTTAGGGGGCATATCGGCAAACTGTCGTTCTACTCTTCCCTGAATCTGTGGACCGAGTACGTCTACGACTCGCTCTTTTACCAAACCGACTACCAGCCCTACAACGGCGTACCGTTCGCGGTTTCGGGGCGGGAAAACAGGGGGGAGTCCGGCGGCAATATGCGGATGGCCAACCTGCCCAGATGCGGGCTGAGCTACGACGCGGGGCGTATCAATTTACAGGCGGGAATAGACTACCTGCGCCTGGGCCCCGCCGTACACTACCCGCTTACGCTCTCGGGTGATAACGCGCCTCCCGTAACCTACGCCCGCGCGATATTAGACCTGACGCACGTGGAGTACTACCACATCGCCGGCATCCTCCGTTCTCAAAAAGATAAGAACAAATACATTTATGCCAACGGCTTTAACGGTTCGCTCTTTAATGGAATTTTGGACTGGGGAGTAAACGAAGTGATGATCGGCGGCAGCACCACAAACCAGTTCGACAACGTACCGGGAAACCAGACGCGCCCTGAGTACATCGGCGAGGAGCAGGGGTGGGAGTGGGCGTTCTTCATTCCATTTGTGCCAATGGCCTTTGTGGAATACTACACCGGAGACAAGAGCAACGCCGCGCTCTCGTTTAGCCTTAACCTCAACTGGCCTGACAATTTCCGTTTCTACGGCGAATTCTTCATAGACGATATGCTCGCGCCGTGGAGTATTTTCAAAAACGACTGGGGGAACAAGTGGGCGCTGACACTCGGGGCGCAGCACTTCACAAGCATCGCCGGCCGCGACGTGAGCGCCACTCTTGAGTGGAGCAGGGTGGAGCCGTGGGTCTACACCCACTTCTACGGCGGAAGCCACCGCTACGACCACTTCGACAAATCCCTCGGATCGCCCATTGGCCCAAACTCGATGGCGGTAACGGCAAGCGGCGACATCGGCGTTGCAAAAAATATCACGGCTGGAGTCAAACTGACGAGCGTCTCCTCCAACCCGTCGGCCCGCGGCGGAAAGATAACCGACATATTCCAGCCGGACCAAAGCCCAACCGGCCCCGACGACCTTACAAAAACATTCCTGGGCCCGGGGACCGTACACCACCTGCGGCCCGGGATCTACGCCGAATACAACCCGTTCGGGATGATCTGGCTTAAAGGCTCCCTCGACGCCGATGCCGCAAGCGACAGGGGCAGGGTGTACATGGCCGTTGACGGAGGCTTCCGCTTCTGATTCCCGGCCCGCAGTTTTCGCGGCAAAAATTTTGATTTGGGCCCGGATTCTATTATATTCTACTACATGAACATCGGCATAGACATAAAGGCTTTCAAGAACGGGGCGACCGGGATCAGCAAATACATCAGGCGCCTCCTCGACGCGCTGCAGCAGATCGATCCCGTAAACCGCTATTACCTCTTCGAGTGCAGGGAGTCGGATTACGCGCCGGTGAACCCGAATTGGAAAAAAATTACCCAAAACAGCAGGCTGCCCGGCACCGTGTGGATGCAAACCGCCCTCCCAAAACTCATAAAAAAGTACAAAATCGACCTCTTCTGGGCCCCCGAACAGCTATGCCCGGTTTTCGGGATGCCGCGGAACGTAAAGGTAGCAACCACCGTCCACGATTTCACTTACCGGCGCTTCCCTGAAACGTGCATGATGTCCGTCCGCTTGGTGAACAAGTTATTTATGGGCCCAACCGTAAAAAAATCCGACGCGATATTCCTCATGTCCGACTGCATGAAAAAAGAGCTGCTCGAATTCTACCCGCGCGCAAGGTCAACGCAAAAGATCATCCACACCGTATACAGCTGCGTAACCGCTCCCGGCGCCGAAATGCCGGATGTCCCGCGCGAAAACTTCCTCTTCTTCCCGGGCAACCTCGAACCCCGCAAAAATCTGGCGAGGGTTATCAAAGCGCTTGAGATTGTGAACGAATCGGGCATCGATACCGGTTTTCACATGTGCGGGCCCAAAGGGTGGAAGAATACCGATTTTCACCGGCAAATAGAATCGAGCCCGATAAAAGACCGGATCAAACACCTCGGCTTCCTCTCGGACGAAGAGGTAAGGGATCAGTACCTGCGGTGCAGGGCGGTAATCTTCCCATCCATCTACGAAGGGTTCGGCCTGCCCGTCCTTGAGGCCCTCATGATGAACACGCCCGTCATTACATCTAAGGGGAGCTCCATGGAAGAGATCGCCGGGACGAGCGCGGTATATTGCGATCCGTACAACGTCAACTCTATCGCGGAAGCAATCATAGCGTTCATGAAAACGGGAGGGCCGCCAATCAACCGCTATGGCCTGAAGCGGTATATTAACAAACAGTCGGCGGAAAATCTGCTTAAACTTTTCGGGCAGATCGTTTCTGGTAAATCTCAAACTTGAGCGCATCGGCAAAAGGGGTTATTCGGATGGAACCGGGACAGTCAGAAAAAAAACGCGCGTCAACACTTAAAGCCGTGCTGAAAGTATTGCTGCCGCCCGCGCTCGCAACTCTCATACGCCGCGCCCAATACGGCATGAAAAGGACAATCCACACCCTCGCCCTCAGCCGCTACGGCAGGCATACAAAAGCGCTCATCCGCGAAAACATCGAAATTACCGGTGATTTTCATGCCGCTCTGAACGAGATGTTCTTTGATTATCCAAAAACATATCCCCCCGAATTATACATAAACTCCTGCAAAAACAAAAACGTCGCGCTCGTCAAGCCTGCCTCCGCAACGCCTTCCGGCAACGCCCCGGTTCTTCTCTGCGTTGTAAAAAACGATTTTGAAAAGGTAAAGGCGCAGGTTGAGTACCACAGACGCATCGGGATAACCCATTTCGCCTATATAGACAACATATCAAACGACGGCGTGTTCGAATGGCTCTCGGAACAGAACGACGTCTCCCTCTTCCGTACCAGCGAAAAGTTCAGCGACATAGTAAAGGAGGCGTGGAAGAAGCAGGCGGCCGATGTATTGGGTTATGGCAAATGGTATCTGACCCTCGACCCCGACGAGTTCTTCTCGTACCCGGGCATCGAAAACACGCCGCTATGCAGGTATATCGAGTTCTTAGAGAGCAAAAATATCCGGTCGATACCTGCGCTTATGGTAGATATGTATTCAAAGGAGGGCCTGTTCAAATCAATAAGCGGCGATTTTATCAAAGATTACTGTTTCTTCGATACCGGTACATACACGCACAGGCGCTGGTACGGCTTTCAGGACATGTACAAAGGCCCGAGGTGGCGGCTCTTCCACAGCGGCGATATGCTTATGCACACCGGGCTGACCAAATACCCGCTGACAAAACTGACAAAATCAATGGTGATGAGCACGCACAAGAACCATCCGGCAAAACTGAATTTCGCAACCAACGGCCCGGCGGCGTTCCTGCTGCACTACAAGTTTTTACCTGACGAAAAAGCTAAATACGAAGAGTTCGCCAAGGGCGGCATAGACAGCCTGGCAAACCGCGAGTACAGGCAAATGGCGAAAGTTTACAGCCAAAACCCGGAGCTGTCATTTTACTACGGCGGCTCGCAAAAATTTGACAGCTCCATAGACTTAATGAAGATCAACATTACCGACAAAAAATTTTTCAAGGAGTTTCTTGCTTACTGCGCGAAGCGGCCATGAGCGCGCCAATATCTTTCCGGCAGATAAAATACGTAAGCGCGGAGGAGAGCGCGTAATAGCAGCAAACAGTCGCGGCCACCACGGCTATGCCGGCGAGGTTTGGAGACAGGTCAAGCGGGCCGGCCGACAGCCACCCCAAAATATCATCGAAAAAATGCCGGAACGCTATCGGGATCCCGGCCAGCGCTACCGCCGGGATCCACCCGAAAATCTGCTCGCGGAAAACCCTGGTGCCGATATATTTCCGTACCGCAAGTACAACGCTTACAGTCATCACGTTAACGAGGATGTTGGCATAGCCGAACCCTTTTGCCCCAAACGCGAAAATCAGCGGCGTGCCGATACCAAGCGTTACAGCCATCCACAAAAGATTGAACTTGAGAACGGTTTTGGAACGGCCAAACGCGTTTAGCAGGCAGGCGCAAACCGCCATAGTAGGTAAAAACAGATTTGCCGACCATAGCAGGTAGCTGTAGTTTGTAGTCTCCCCCACCCACTTCGCCCCGAATACGTGCAGTGTGAACGGCTCTACCATTAACAATATATATATGGCCAGCGGCGCTACGCACGCGTTGCTCAGGCGTACCGATACCCCAAACAGTTTCTCCAGCGCCGGCTTGTCGTTAATCGAACGCGAAAACGCAGGGAAAAAGACGCGGTTCAGGATTAAAAAAAGCATCACCGGAAACGCCGCTATCGTAGACGCCATATTAACCATGCCTGTAACCGCAGCACCGAGGAAGAGCCCTATTACAACCGGAGAAATAGAATCCTTGAGGACGTTAACAAATATTCCCGCCTGATAGGGCAGCCCAAACGCAAGGTGTTTTTTGATCCGCGCCATGTCGAAGCACAGCGAAAGCGTCCCGCGGCTCACGATGTTCACGAGGATGCTGCCCAAAAGCACGCGGCACAAAAGAGCAAGCGAGAAACTGAGCGGCCCGTACCCGCGATACGCCATCCACGCGGCCAATCCGTTGTAAGCGGCAGCTTGAATGACCTCTATAACCGACAGCCACTTAAAATCCAAATGCCGCTCAAGCCGCACAGTGGGAACAGCGCGGAAGGTCGTTATAACCAGCGAAAGAGCTATCAGCAAAAAATATGCAGCGTAAGACGCGGGGAGGCTGTAAATTTTGCACAATGACGGCGATAACAGCGCGAATACTCCCCCAACTACGGCCACCAACACCAACTGCGCGGTGAATACCGCCGAGTAGTCCTTTTTTTCAGGCTCCTCAGGCTGCCGCAGCAGGCTCGCCGAGAATCCGACATCGCCGAAATTCGAAATGAACGTAAAGAGGAAAAACACAATACCAAAAAAACCGTACTCGGCGATAGTGAGATACCTCGCCAAAAATATTATCCCGGCGAAATTCATCGCCTGCACCGATACCTGACGGATAATAAGCAGCGCACCGCCACGGGCAGAGCGGGAGGCTACGGAATAGGCGGGCTGTTTGTTGTCGTCAGATTTCACGTTTTTTCAATATCCCCAACATTATCAATATTCGCAATATTCTCCGTATGCACAGACAAAGTACCGTCTCCGCCAAAAAAATGTACCCGTTTAATTTGACAGTGTGGGAAAAAGAGTCTATCCACCCAAAAGTTCCGCTGCGCCGGCATTTGCCGATGTATTCGGACGCGAGAGATAACTCACGCCATAGCGATGTCTTTTTCCCGTCAAGCGCAAGCGGCAGCAAATTCTTCCACTTTAGCTGAAATTTCCGGGCGCTTTGGCAAAAATCCTTATTATGCGTACCGCTGGAATAATGATATATATCAATTTTAAAACACACGTAATTCTGTTTTATCCGGGAGATCTCAAGGGAAAAATCAGCGTCATAGAAGTGGAATCCGGTAAATACGTCTTCATTAAAGGGCTTTTCCGCAAAAACATCCTGAGCCACAAATAAAAAACACCCGTCTATGGTTACCGCTTTGGCGAACTCCGCATCGTCAGGGTTGTAGCAGCTGTACTCAAGCGCCCCGCCGGGCCGGGGCTTGCCGTTTGGGTCCCAAAAACGATAGCGCACCTTACGGTCAGGCCAGCCGTCGTTCCATGATATGAAATTTCTGTGTACGGCTGTTCCGCCGGCAATACCCACCACGCCGCAATCAGGGGCCGATTCCGCAAACTCAATAAGTGCGGCCCCCCAGCCTTTCGTGGTTATGACGACATCTTCGTGGATAAAACACAGGTACGGATAGGCCGCTTTTTCCGCGCAATGGTTATATACTTTGCAAATTCCCCATTTTTTGTCGCTGTTGTCAAACGCTATAATCTCAAATTCGGCGCCTGCCGTATCGGCAACGCAGCTATGCAGCCTGTCACGAGAGGCTTGATCCCTTGAACAGACAATTACGCTGATGCCGGTATTTTTTTTATCCATACAGCCTCTCAGCGGCTTCCGGGAGAAAAGATTCTGCTTAACCACCCGAAACCGGGTATCCTCCCAAACGTACGCCCCAGCGCTAATTTATACAGATCCGATAATCCAAACCCCCGCATTATACTCTCTACCTTATCCGTAACATCCTCATTCAACAAGCCTTTCTTATCCATTGCGCCAACAATTTCTTCAAAAAAAGGCGTTCTCGCGGCGTATTTCCAAAAATGCTGAAAGTGCGGGACATGCCACCAGCAGCTATATGGCTTATAGTGGATTATCTTTGGATTCTTTGCAGCCTCAAAATAGCCGGCTTTCAGCTCTTGCGGCAGATATTTCGCCCTGTGGGAGACCGGCATGAAGTCCCACTCGTAGCCGAGATGCAATATCTTCTCATTTGCCAGAAAATTTATCACATCCTGGTCATGAACCTGCCACTCGCGGGAAAAGATTGTATCAACAATCTCTTTTTCGGAATAAGTCTTGCGAAATTTTTCACAGTTTATCAGCAGCATCCCGCTATTTATATATTCATCGGGCTTTTCCATCGACAACATATATTCATAGGTTTTACTGTCTATGACGTTTCGCCGCTTTTTTGGTAAAAAGTACCAGGCAACCCCTATATCACGGACGCCGCCAATCAGATAATTTGATATATCCGTGTCGAATAACCGCGAAATATCCGTCCGGCAAACCATATCTCCGTCAAAATATAGCGCCTTGCCGTATTGCTGGAACCGGAACGGTATAAACAGCCTGAAATACGCCTCAGCGGTAATATGCCTCGAAACGAAAAATTTATCATTATCAAAAACCATCTCGTGAAAATCGACCGAAAAATCCGGAAATCCGGCGGCCATTGCGCGAAGTTTTTCCATAGACCCCGCTGTAATATCGCGATGCAGAACTACTATCTCATATTTCCGCCCCGTGCCGGCATTCTCCATAATAGACCGGATCATCACCGACATAACCGGGACATAACTGTCGCTTGCGGAGAAGAATATGGGTATCGTTTGCATCGTTTATCCTCTTTATCTGCAAACCCCGCCGCAGGAGCGCACCTGCTCCATCACCGGCGCCGGCGCCCCCTTGGGCGCGCAGCCGGCGGCGCGTTCGTAATAATGTTTTCCGGCCGCCTCGTCTCCCGCGCAAAATTTTATCGCCGCCAGCTTCAAAAGCACTGCGCTGCGCTTGTATTTTTCTTTCGACTCATCGATGCTTAAAAGCGCGTAGTCCAAATAACGTACAGCCGTGCTGCAGTTACCTTTCGTAAACTCAACATCGGCCATCAGCCGGTATACTGTTGACAGAACGGTATGATCCTTTTTCTTCTTATAAAACGCCAGCGCATCCGAGAGTTCCCTTTCGTTACTTACCTTAGACGTCAGCCTGAAATCAACCATCCCCTTTATTACCGAGAGGTAGCGTTCGTTATCCTTCCGCGTTTTCTTATCACTATTGGCCGATGACGCAGCGCCAAGCCAGCGCTGCGCCGAAGCGTTATCCCCCGCCGAAGCGTTGCAGAGCGCAAGGAACGCCGCAGACTTTAATATTCCGGCGTCATTACCGTAAACCTTAAACTCCTCGTACGCCTTGGCGAAATAGAGCGCGGCGCTGTCGGCCCGCAAAAGCTCATAGTACGCGCGGCCGATATTCGACAGGTGCCGCGCGGCCCCCGCACCGTTGTCGATCTTGCGGGCGGCCTCGTAGGCCCTTTTGTAGACCTCTATCGCCCTGGGGATATCGCCGTCGAGGAAGTGCTTATACGCGCGCGCGCCAAAAAGGTCGTCCTGCTGCGGGCCGATCTTCTTAGGCCCGGCGCAGCCGGACAATACGGCCAGGGCGGTCATCAGCAGCATGGTGATGATCCGGGCGGCAGGGGTCTTTGGTCTGTATTGGCGCGTTGGCATTGTGTACTGTCGTCCTTGCTTTGGTTTACATCCCGGAAACAGGGCATGCCCTGCCTTTGCCGGGTTATCATTAGTTACTGCTTACCTTGTCTCATCTTTACGGAGTATCCGCAAGATGAGGGTTCTTGGGGGCGTCTCCGCCGCCCATGCTTTTGAAGAGCCACCCCTCCTGGAAGGAGCGGAGCATCAGTTCTACTTCGCCGAGGTCGTGCTGCAGGCGGTCCATCAGTTCGGGGGCTTCGTTCGACATCGCCTTGACGTTTTGCAGTATGAGCTCTACCTCGCCGAGCGACTTGTTCACCGTGCTTGTCATCGTATTAACCACCGCCATCAGCGAGTCTACGGCCGAAATGCCTGTTTTGGCCACGTCGGATGTCACGTTCGTAACAGTATGCAGGAGGTTATCAACGCCGCGGATGGTGCCCTGCACGTCCCTTGTGAGCCTTCTGGCGTCGGATGTCAGAGCCGCAGTGTTGGCGCTGATCTGGTTGATGTGGCGGAAGAGCGTGTCGTTCTTGAGTATCTGCCCCACGGTGCCCTCGCCGCCCTCAATCCCCTTGACGATCGACGTGATCCCGTTGAGCAGGACGAACGCTGTGTCTATGGCGCCCGTGGCGAGTTCGATGATAGCGTCTAAGGACGGCGTCTTCTCGGCGCCGAGGGTGTCGCCATCCTCTACCTCGGCGGCCCTCGCGCTCCCGCCGGTAAGTACGATCTCCCAGTCGCCCACAAAGCCCCTCTGCTGCATGCGGGCCTTCGTGTCTTTCTTCACTAAGTACTTGTAGCGGCTGCCGAGGTTGAACGCTACGTGTATCTCGCCCTCCCTCACGAGATCGACCTCCTTTACGTGGCCGATGGCAATCCCCGACATGCTGACCCCGTTGCCCTTTTTGAGCCCCTGACTGTTTTCGTAGACGACGTGCAGTTTGCACCACTGCTGGAAGCTGTCGTTCTTAGCCATTGTGTAGATTAAGAGCGCGGGCATCACGATCACGGGCACAAGCACGAATATCGCCACGAAGGTGGTGCGGTAGCGGCGGACTAAGGGTTCGGTTACTGGTACGCTTGCTTTATTTGGCATAGGTAAATTTCTGGTTATATTTGAGATCGCGTACCGCCGGGAACGCTTCATCCGCCGATTCGAGGCGGCCGTCTTTGAGCTGGTAGCGCCCTGCCTCCCACTCCGGCCAGGCGCTCATGGAGTGCGCCGCCATGATTACCGTCATGCCGCTTTTCGCCCAGCGCCTGCGCAGCACGTTTATGATCGTGGTGGAGGTGAACGGGTCAACGCCGGAGAACGGCTCGTCAAGGATCAGCAGCTTGGGGTCGCTCACCAGCGCCCGCGCGAGCGCAACACTCCGCAGCTGCGCGGCGGAGAGCGTCTCCGGGAACTTTTTTTCTATATCGCGGCCAATACCCAACTCTTCCATCTGCGCCCAAACCCTCTTTTTTATCTGTTCACCGCTCAAATCCCGTCCGCCGCAACGCAACGGCAGGGCAATGTTGTCGAACACGCTGTGATTCGCTATAAGCGCGTGCACCTGAAAAACGTAGCCAAGCGACTTGCGCAGGGCGTAGAGAGCGTACTTCGACATCCTGCCTACCTCCGCGCCATCCCACGCCACGCGCCCGTCCGACGGCTTGAGCAGGCCGGCGCAAATCTCCAAAAGCGTAGACTTGCCGCTGCCGCTGCGCCCGCCCAAAACCACCACGCCCCCAGGCGGCACCGTGAGGCTCACACTACTTAATATAGTATTTTCCCCGCGCCGAAATGTTATTCCGCTCAATTCTAATTTACAGGACATAGTACCCCAAACTCAAAAGCACGCTGACGAAGAGCGTAAAAAACACGGATCCCACCACCGCGTTGAGCGCCGCTATGGGCACCATGCGCACATTGCGCACGCTCAGCCCGTGCCACGAACTCACAAGCGCCACAATCAGCCCGAACGCCACGCTCTTTAAAAGCGTAAACGCCACGTCCTTGAACTGCAGCGCATCCAATATCTTGTCAAAAAATATCCACAGCGGCACCCCCGTGGCAATCTGCGCCACAACCAGCCCGCCCATGATTCCTATAGTAACAAAATATACATTAAGGCAAATGACGGATACCACAATACCTACAAATGCCGGCTGAACGATGAACTGTATGGGGTCGATCCCCATCACCTCAAGCGCGTCTACCTCCCGCGAAACCCGCATCGTGCCTATGTAGGCCGCCAGCGCCGAACCGCTGCGCCCCGCCACCACAAGCGAGGCCACAAGCGGGGCAAGCTCGCCCACTATCACTATCACCAAAATCTTGCCGAAGTACTCCCCAACGCCCAATTTGGGCATATTCACCATGGCGACGAGCACTATCGCGCTGCCGCACATGATCGCGATCGCACCCACAAGCGTAAACGCCTCCACCCCCGTGTAGAGTATCTGCCGGTTGATCTGGCTCATAAGCGACAGGTTGGGCGTGCGCCCCCGGCGCACCGCCGCGTAAAACGTGTCGAAAAGCAGCCCGGCCATGCTGAAGACCATACGCCAAATACCGGCCGCCTTAAGCCACACACCGTCCGCCAACCTTAATATAGAACCCGTCACAGAACCCTCTCCGGTTGACAATTCCCGGCAAAAATGTTATGATGCCCGCTGATCATAATCCCGTTACCCGCCAATCCTCGCCCGCCACCGGCCGAATCCGTCCCAGAACCCCTGCCGCGACCCGTGCTCCAGCGACGAGTAGACGACAGGCTCCTCCGCAAACCCGAAAATCCGGCAAAACTCCGCCGAGTGTTTCTTCCGCGCCGGCCGCGACAGCTTATCCCCCTTCGTAAGAACCGGCAGCACCGGATGCCCCAGTTCCCCAAGCCACGAATGGGCCTCCATGTCGGCGCCAACCCCCGGGTGGCGGATGTCGAGCAGCCAGATGATCCCCGCCAGGCTGCCGCGCTTACTGCAATAATCGTATATCAGCTTGCTCCACCGGTCCTTCTCCGCCGCAGACGCCTTGGCGAAACCGTACCCCGGCAAATCCACCCAAAAAAGCCCTTTTTCGAGCTCGTACAGGTTGGCAAGCGTAGTCTTCCCCGGCCTTTTCGACACGCGGGCGAGGGCCCCGCAGGCCAATACGTGGTTGATGAAGGTCGATTTCCCCACGTTCGACCGGCCCAGAACGGCGTACTCCTCCCCCGCCGACGCGGGCAGTTCCTTAAAGTGCGCGGCCGACTGGACGAACCTCACCGAAAATTTTTTTTGCCCCTCGCTCATTTTTTATCCCTACCCCCACAGGCTATAATATAATTTATATGACTATGGATATCCAAAACGCAATCAGACATATCACGGCGGGCAAAAGCCTGACCGTCACGGAATCGTCGGACGTCTTCGCCGCCATCATGGAGGGCGAGGCCACCGACGCGCAGATAGCGGGCTTCATCGTGGCCCTGCGGATGAAGGGCGAGACCACCGACGAGATCACCGGCGCAGCCTACGTAATGCGCGACAAAGCCTCCCGCATCTACTCCAACACCCGCCAGAACCTGATCGACACCTGCGGCACCGGCGGCGACGGCTCCAACTCCTTCAACATCTCCACCGCCGCCGCGCTCGTAGCCGCAGGCGCCGGGGCCAAGGTCGCCAAACACGGCAACCGCTCCGTCTCAAGCAGCAGCGGCAGCGCCGACGTCCTCGAGTTCCTCGGCGTAAACATCAACCTAAGCGCCGAGCAGATAAGCGTCTGCCTCCAGGAACTGGGGATAGGCTTCCTCTTCGCCCCCGCCCTCCACTCGGCCATGAAGTACGCCGCTGCCGCACGCAAGCAAATAGGCATCCGCACCATATTCAATATATTGGGCCCGCTCACAAACCCGGCCAGAACCACAAGCCAGCTACTCGGCGTCTTCACGCCCAACCTCACGGAAACGATGGCCCAGGTACTCATAAATATGGGCAGTTCCAAAGGCTTCGTGGTCCACGGCCTCGACCCGATAGACGAAATATCCATCTGCGGGCGCACAAGGATATCCGAGATAAAAGGCAGCGAAATCTCCACCTACGAAATAACCCCCGACGACCTCGGCTTCAAAAAAGCCAAACCCGAGGAGATACTCGGCAGGGACCCGGCCTACAACGCGGAAATCATAAAAGACATCCTCGAAGGGAAAAAGGGGGTGCCCAGAGACGTGGTTGTCCTCAACGCCGCCTTCGCCCTCTGCGCGGCATCGGTAGCCGATAATCCCAAAGACGGGGTCGCGGCAGCCGAAAAATCTATCGATTCCGGCGCGGCAATGGATAAGTTAGTCAAGCTGAAAGAGATGTCTAACAAACTCGCGGTGGAATGATGTAGAGAGTCAAAGTCAAGGTCAAAATATTATGGGATAATGTTTTGATTTTAGCTACGCCAAATTAACATTTATCGCACATCCAACCGTAGGGGCGACCGTCCCCGGTCGCCCGTGCCGGGATTGCAAACAAATTACCATTTACCATCGTAAGAACGGCATTTGGCGTTTTTTTTGAACAGGCGGTCAGAACGTTTTGAGAGATTGCCCGCCGGCCGGTAGTAGTCGCCGCACAGACCGGCGTTGCATTGCCGCTCGTAGGTTTTGAAATCACCTGCCGGTTCGCCGTTTATCAGGCGGCGCATTTTCAGAATATCGTCGAAACCGGTGGTGGTGATGGTATACTCGAACTCAAAGTCGCCCAGATTCTCCAAGCCGGAGATCGTTACGTTTTTCAGGATAAGGCGGTTGACGTCTGCGCCTCTTACGGTGTACCAGCCGGGGTCGCAGCCGTCACCGGTGTTCAGGTGCAGGTAGTCTGTAAAGTCTCCCGTCTCGCTGTCTAACCCCACATACACAAATACATCGTATTCGAAAATACCTGAATCGTCCAAGTAGTCAATATAATATCTGTCTTCAATCCAAAACTTGAGAGACTCACCGTCGCTGTTTACCCACCCCAGGCCCATGAGAGAGTTGTCCTTGTAAACAACCGGCAGCGGGGCAGACTCTTTAAGTTCCTCCTTGCGCCCGGCGCCGTCAATCCTGTTGTAAGTCTCCCAATAGTCATACCCCAAGGGAATGGTATCGCCGGAAGTTAAGATATAGTCGATGATTTTTACCCTCAACTCTTTAGACGAAACCTTCGCCAGAAATCTGGTTGTATAACCCTCGCAGCCAAACCAACAGCTTGCATTCCTGCCAAAAGACTTTATGGACAGGGTATCCTTCCCCGATACGTGCCAGAAATACTCACCAGATAAATACCATTCCATCCAGTTGCAATCCGAGAATATCCTTTCAAAAGACTCTGACCGCATAGCCCCGTCAGGCGCGAGCGTCCAAAGCTTCAGGTAAGTCTCGTAGGTGCAGTAATCTTCATAGCACCAGTCCCCAATCAGCGACTCCTCCGTAACCTCAAGCCACGTCACACCGTCGCCGTCCCCGTCGCCGCAACCGGCCCACACCATGACCAACGCCGCGGCAGCCAAACAAAAAATCCGCCGCGTTTTGGTGTTGATTGATACGTTCATACCATTTGTTCCTTTGTTTTATGTTTTAATAGCAGCGAGCGCAATGAATCGCGCCCGCTACGGTTAATTTTGCAATCAAAGGTCCTGCACGCACCTCACCGACATTGCGTATGATTTTTTGTATTCTCTCCCGTACACCTCGTCGGTACGGGCACGCATGTAGAGGCTGTGCGCGCCGCTCTCGTCAATCTCCGTAGAGCTCCACCACCAGCCCGCCTCGCCGAAAAGACCGTCGGGCATAGGAGCGGAGCAGTCCGGGCAAGGTTGTTCGTAACACGTCTCTTTACCGTCAAGATCAACAACACAAAGGGGAGGGTAACAGTTGTCCTGAGGACAGCTGAACGGCGGGGATTCGGGGGATTTCCCGGCGGCGAGGGCGGCGAAGCCGTAGTCGTCCGTGCCGTTGCCGTCTCCTACCCAGCTATTTTTCGCCTTGAGCCTCTTACCCGCAGCGTCGCCGCCGGCGAATGCAATCAGCTCATCCCAGTCCGCCTTTGACGGCAAACGCCAGAGGGACGGGCATCCCCCGCCAAAACATGTATTGCACTCTATATTGTCATCCATACAGCCCTTTTTCGTACACACCGGTCCCGCTATTGCCTCTTTCCACGTGTAAAGTCTGCCGTAGGTACCGCAATCCTGCGCGGTTACCGGTTTATGATAACTGTAGCGCTCGCAAGTACCCAGCTCGCCGTCCGCCCCCGCGTAGTTCAAATTCTTCGCCATCCACCTCTTGCCGCCGATCTCTACCGTCGGATAGGCCTGATTGTCCCTCTCGTCAACAAATGAGCCTGCGTTGTCTCTTCTGGTCTTTACTAAATAAATAGCATTAAAATTATTGGGGAATGGAATTGCCGCTATGGTAGGGATAAATTCTTTTATCATCAGCGTATCATCCGAAATAAACATAAAGCGCGTTTCCAGCGGATGTGACTGCTGCACCCCGGCTAAGTTGAAATCCAATACCTCCAGCGTATCATTGCGGAATGAATATCTGGCGTTATCAAACCATTTTTCCTCGTAATTCCAAACCCCGTACGGATCCACGTAATTATTCGCGTATTGCGAAGCTGTAACAGTTGTTTCCGTAAAAACGACCGTTTTACCATAGGCATTGGTAGCGCCTGCCGAATACCACGTTCCCACGAGCGGATTAACGGTCTTTTCGCCGCCTTCCGGAATATTTTCGGAATTCCCGCCGTCATCGCACCCCGCGCCCAGCGCGAGCATCCCGGCCGCCGCCGCGGCGCAGAATATCCGCCGCGCTTTTTTGTTGATTGATACGTCCATACCAAATGCTCCTTTATTTTATTGTTTATTGTACGGGCGCTGCGAATCGCGTCCATATTATCTTCGTGTCCAACAAATTAACATTTTACACATACCCCACGGGCGCGATAAATCGGCGCCCCTACGGGGGGGAACATTTCGCATTGTAGGGGCGCGATTCATCGCGCCCGCAACCCACGTGTGCGCCAAATTTACATTTACTCTCCCACCACCGCACGGACTAACGCACGCAACGCACCGAAAAACCGTAACCCTCGTTGTCGTAGTTCTCGTACACGTCGTTGTGG
>WQRV01000057.1 GCA_009786575.1 Chitinispirillia bacterium
ACGGATTTTGTGGGCGGAAGAGAAGTGGCAGGAACGAAATTGAAGTCGAAGACGGGGTGGTATACTGTTAAGGCCTATAAAGCCGCAACGGACGATTACGGATTTTCGGCTCTGCCCGGCGGCTTCGGCCTCGGCCTCTCAGATGGCAGATTCGACTTCGCCGGCAGCTACGGATTCTGGTGGAGCGCCACGGAATACAAAGCGGGCAACGCCTGGGGCCGGGGCATGGACGGCGACTACGAGAAGGTGGGCAGGAACAGCAACTACAAGACGGGCTTGTTCTCGCTGAGGTGTTCGCAGGACTCAGCGGACTTGCGGTAGACGTTGACTTTGAATTTAACAGCGGTAAATTGGGGGTTTAGCGTTGTGATGGATATGCGGTTTTGTATGGGCGTTGCGTGCAACGCCCATTCGGTTGGATGCGTGCCAAATGTAAATTTATCCGACACGTCCACCGGAAACAAAACGAATTTGTAGGGGCGATCGTCCCCGATCGCCCGTGCCGGAATTGCGATATTGCGTTTGATTTGACGTATACCACAATCCCGGCATTGCAGGGCGGGCACACAGGCCCGCCCCTACGTGGGATTGTTGGTGTATTTTGCGGGATATTGTAATCCGTGCGTTGCGGGCGACCGGGGACGGTCGCCCCTACGGGCATTATCGTTATCAAAACCCGGATTATTGGTGATATTGACGTTTAATCATGTTAATCCTTTAATCATGTAAATCATGGTTCAGACAAAAAAAGGCGAATCATCCCAACGCTAAATTACCATTTACCGCCTCACCCCTTTTTAAGCCGGTTGAACCGCTCTCTGATCCTCGCGGCTTTGGCGTCCGTTGCGTCTTTGTCAACAAAAAACACGCCGCCCTCCTCCCTCAGCACGTCGCCCTCTTTGGCTCCGGCGGGCAGTTTTGACCTTGGGAACTCTTTCAGTTCTAGAGTATCAGGGTTTTCAAGGATTCCCAGACCGCCTTCAAATCGGTCGATTGTCCAGTTGATGATGCGCCCCTTTCAGCGTTTGCCGCGTTTGCGTTGTATATGGTTATTTCTTTTCCGTCTGTAGATATGGTTACGGTGCCGCTTTCGTCGGTGCGCAGGAGGGCGATGTTCCGTCCCGGCTGGCTTATCCGCTCTAAGAACTCCTTGTGGGGGTGGCCGTAGGAGTTGTCCCGCCCGCAGGTTACTACTATGGCAGACGGGCGGACGGCGTCTAAGAAGGCGGCGGTTGACGAGGTGCGGCTGCCGTGGTGGCCGGCTTTCAGTACGTCGGCGCGGAGGTTCAGTTTGGTGTTTATCATCTCCGTCTCGGAGGGGCCTTCGGCGTCGCCGGTGAAGAGGAAAGCGGTTGTGCCGTGGGCCATTCTGAGGACTATGGAGGCGTTGTTGAGGTCTTTGGGGTTCTTGCCTGGGGCCAGGACGGTGAAGTCGATGATCCCGGCGGTTATCCGGTCGCCCACCTTTGGGACGGTTATGGATATGCCCTTTTTTTCGATGGCTTCGAGGAGTTTTTCGAATGTGGCGGAGTTGTGCACGGCGTCGGGCATGAGGACGTTTTTGACGCCGAACCGGTGCACTACTGTGGCCAGGCCGCCTATGTGGTCGCTGTGGGGGTGGGTGGCGACCACGTAGTCGAGGGCGGTTACCCCGGCGTTTTTCAGGTAGTCTGCAAGGGTTTCCCTCGTCTTGTACTCGCCGCCGTCAATCAGGACGGCGTTTTGGGCGGACTGGATGAGGATGCCGTCGGCCTGGCCGAGGTCTATGAAGTGGACGCGGACCTCGTTTGCAGCGATGGCAGCTGGGGCGGCGGCCCGTCTTGCCGTGGGGGCGGCGGTGTCTCCGCCGGAGCCGTAAAGGTAGATCGCGAGGGCCGCGAGGGCGATAATTATGAAGAGTACCTTGCCTATAGCACCGCCGCCGCGGCGCTTCAAACCCCTCTTTTTTGCGGATATAGCGCTTTTTTTGGCCATTTTGATAAGATTGCCCCGTTTTGCCTTCTGACGATTCCCCGTATCCGGCTCTGATATTGCGACAGGTGTCCCTTTGATTTCAAATATAAGATATTTTTCCAGAAAAACGCAAATTTAGAGAAAAATATTGACTTTCATCCGAAAAATAACTATATTACAATAAAGTGATGTATTCTTTTCATTACTACGGTGTTACGATGTATTGTTCCGCAATATGCCGGAAAAGGGAAGGGATGGTATGGGTTGTCCGAACGTAACGGAGTGCGCTTGTCCCGGTTTGAGGTGTCCGAACCATGGCAAGTGCTGCGCCTGCGTTGTGAAGCACCGGGAGACGGACAGCCTGCCGTTTTGTTTTTTTCCTGACAACGGCGGGGACAAGAGCGTCAAAAATTTTTATTCTAAGCTGCGGGAGAGGTTCGGGGCATAGGGGAGCTGTCTGTGCATTGATCGCGGCCGGTAACGAGGGAGGGGTTTGACAATGATTCGTGTTCCATCCACGAGCGCGGTGTTCGCCACAGCGTTTCTGTTTGCTATATTCTGTGGTTGCGTGCAATCGCCCCAGAATCCGCAGGCTGTTACCTCGTACAAGGATGTTCCCGGGGTGACCGGCGCGGAGATCGCGTCCATTGAGCGGCTCAAGGAGCGTTACGGGTCGTTTGTCTATGGCATGGTTCCGTCTACCGAACTTTTCAAGGACTGCGACCGCGGCGAGTACAGCGGTTACGCCGTTATTTTCTGCCAGTGGCTGACGGATCTGTTCGATGTCCCTTTTACCCCCGCTGGTTACGAGTGGGACAACCTGATTTCCGGGCTTGAGAGCGGCAAGATTCATTTTACCGGAGACCTGACGCCGACGAGCGAGCGGCGCTGGAAGTACTTCATGACCGAAGAGCCCATCGCCCAGCGCACGCTGCGGTACATCCGGCTCGCCAACAGCCCGCACCTTTCTGACATTGCGACAAAGCGCCCGCTGCGGTTCGCCGTTTTTGCCGGGACCACCACCTACAGCCACGCGGTTTCCGTGCGCGCGTTCGATACGCTGGAAGCCGTTACCGTCAAGAACACAGCGGAGGCGTACGAGCTGCTCAAGAGCGGCAAGGCCGACGCGTTTCTCGACGACAACACCATAGAGGCCGCTTTCGACTCCTACGGCGACGTTGTTTCCTCCGATTTTTTCCCGATAGTTTACAGCCCGGTCTCCATGACGGCGTTCAAGGCGGAGCTGAAACCTTTTATATCGGTAGTGCAGAAGGCCATGCAGAGCGTGGCGACGCACCAGCTCCTGTCGGAGAAGTACAGGCGCGGGGAGCGGGAGTACGCCAAGCATAAAATGTGCAGTATGCTCACCAAAGAGGAGCGGGCTTATATCCGCGCCAATCCGGTGGTCCCGTATGTGGCGGAGCACTACAACTACCCCATCAGCTTCTACAATCATTATGAAGGGGAGTGGCAGGGTATCATCTACGATGTTATGGCGCAGATAACCGATCTGACCGGACTCACGTTCAAGCGCGTAAACGACCGGCACGCGGAGTGGCCGGATCTTATGAAGCACCTTGAGAGCGGCGCGGCGGCTTTTGTGCCCGAGCTCATGCCGACGCCGGCGCGCCGGGAGGCCGGCTTTTTGTGGTCGTCTACCCCGCTCATGAACGACAACTACGCGCTCCTGTCCAAGTCGGGGGTCCCCAATGTCTCCCTCAAGGACGTAATGTACGTGTCGGTGGCCCTGCCCAGCGGCACCGCGTACGCCGAGATGTTCCACACCTGGTTCCCGAACCACCCGCGCGCCATAGAGTACAAAAGCTCCGACGAGGCTTTCAACGCGGTGGAGAACGGCGAGGTAGACATGGTGATATCGAGCCAGCGGCGCCTGCTTGCCATCACGAACTACCATGAGTTCCCCGGCTACAAGGCCAACCTCGTCTTCGACCGCGCGGCCGAGGCGTACATCGGGTTCAACAAGGACCATGCCGCTCTGGTCTCCATATTCAACAAGACGCTCAATATCATAGACGTAAAGGGCATTTCGGAGTTCTGGGCGCTCAAGACTTACGACTACAAGGACAAGGTATTGCAGGCGCAGCGCCCGTGGCTTTTGGGGGCGTCCATCCTGTTCCTGTGCGTGATTGTCCTCCTCTCCATACTGATGATACTGAGGCGGAGCGAGCGGAGGCGGTTAGAAATTCTGGTTAAAAGGCGCACCTACGAGGCCGAGGCCGCCAACCATGCCAAATCCGTTTTTCTGGCCAACATGAGCCATGAGATCCGCACGCCGCTCAACGCCATCATCGGCATGACGTCGATAGGCAGGGACGCCTCCGACATAGAGCGGAAAAACTACGCCTTCGACAAGCTCTCCGCCGCGTCGGCGCACCTGCTCGGCGTTGTGAACAACGTGCTCGACATGTCCAAAATTGAGGCGAACAAGCTGGAGCTCACGCCGGTCCGGTTTAGCTTAGACAAGGTTATGCGCCAGGTAGCCGTCGTTATAAACGCCCGCATCGAGGAGAAGCGGCAGAAGCTCTTAATAAACGTAGACAAGAAGATCCCGCGCACTCTGGTCGGCGACGACCACCGGCTGTCGCAGATTATAATGAACCTGCTCTCGAACGCGGTGAAGTTCACGCCGGAGAAGGGCGAAATAAAACTCTGCGCATCGCTTATAGAGGAGAACGACACGGTTTGCACGGTGCGTGTGGAGGTCGTTGACTGCGGGATAGGCATCTCCCCCGAGAAGCAGAAGCAGCTGTTTCAGGACTTCAGCCAGGGCGATAAGGCTACGAGCCGCAAGTTCGGCGGCACCGGCCTGGGCCTCTCGATCTCGAAGCGCATCGTAGAACTGATGGGCGGCAAGATCTGGGTCGAGTCGGCGGAGGGAAGCGGCGCGCGGTTCATCTTCACCATACAGCTGCCGAAAGATAACGGCCAGAGTGAAGAATCCGGGGACGCGCGGGCGGTTATTAAAAAGCAGGCGCCGAACGAGTTTGCCGGCAAGCGGCTGCTCCTTACGGAAGACGGTGAGATCAACCGCGAGATCGTTATTATGCTCCTGAAAGACTCGGGGCTCACGATCGACAGCGCGGAGAACGGCAGCGAGGCGCTTGCCATGATAGAGGCTGCCCCCGGTAAGTACAACGTGGTATTTATGGACGTGCAGATGCCGATCATGGACGGTTACGAGGCTACAAGGCGCATACGTGCGCTGCCGGCGCTCAAAGGCAAAAAGCTGCCGGTCATCGCAATGACCGCGAACGTATTTAAGGAAGATATCGACGCGTGTATAAAGGCGGGCATGGACGATCACCTCGGCAAGCCGATCGACGTTGACGATATGTTCGAGAAACTGCGGCGGCATCTGTGAGGAACAGGGCGCGTGGGTGTTCCGGGAAAAGGGAGGCGTGAACATGTACTGGAGGTTAATGTGAGCGTGGACCGGCGGGATGTATGTACAGGTCAGTTTGCCGGCAAGCGGCTGCTTTTGGCCGAAGACGTAAAGATCAACCGGGAGATATTGATCATGCTCCTGGAGGAGACGGGGTTGGCGATCGACAGCGCCGAGAACGGCAGGGACGCGCTCGCGATGGTATCGGCGGATCCCGGCAAATACGATATAGTGTTTATGGACATCCACATGCCGGAGATGGACGGGTACGAGGCGGTCAGGCACATCCGTGCGCTGCCTGCGCTGCAAAACAGGAGGCTGCCGGTAATAGCTATGACGGCAAACGTTTTTAAGGAAGACATAGACGCCTGCCTGTCTTCGGGTATGGACGGCCACCTCGGGAAGCCGGTTGACATAGACGAGATGTTCGAGACGCTGAGGCGGTATTTGTGAGCGGGAGCGCGGCTTATTCCCGGCAGATTTGCGTGAACTCTCCCGGTGCAGCCGGCGTACCGGTTTTGTCCGGGTTGAAAAATATTGGATGCAGCGTTGAAATTTTGATAACACTTATACTATAATTATTAGGTAGAATTTTAATTGATGCCGGGATGGATGCTATGAGTAACAAAATGAATGCCTTGATCTTGACCGCAGCCATCCTTGCGCTGGCTGCCGTTGCTGTTTTCGCTATTAACAACGGTCCGTTCCAAAAAACGTCCGCCGAATCTATGCGCTATACGTCGTATCTCGATGTTCCCGGGGTAACGCCAGGCGATATTGAGGCCGTAGAGCGGCTAAAGAAGCAGCACCGTGCCTTTATCTACGGCATGACCCCTTCCACCGAGCTCTTCACGGATTGCGAGACCGGCGAACTGAAGGGTTACGCCGTCCTGTTTGCCGGGTGGCTGACGGACCTCTTCGGCATCCCCTTCAACCCCGTCGTTTACGAGCAGGGCGCCCTTACGGCCGGGCTTGAGGACGGATCGGTCCACTTTACCGGTGATCTGATGCCTACCGTTGAGCGCCGCGCCAAATACTCCATGACCTCCGATCCCATCGCACGGCGCACACTCAATTACTTTAAACTCATGGACAGCCTGCACCCGCTGGTCATCACGGCGACGCGCGCGCCCCGGTTTGCCTTTTTGAACGGGGCTGCAACATACAGCTATGTTGTCTCCTCCGGCGTATACGACACTCTGGAGGCCATGTTTATAAACAGCGTGCCGGAGGCGTACGGCCTTCTCAAGAGCGGCAAGATCGATGCTTTTTTGGAGGAGAGCGTATTGGAGACCGCCTTCGACACCTGCGGCGACGTGACATCCGTCAAGTTCTTCCCGCTGCTTTACAACCCGATTTCCATGTCGGCGTCTGTAAAAGAGCTCGAGCCTATTATTTCGATTGTACAAAAGGCCCTGCAAAACGGCGGCGGGCGCAGGCTGGCCGGGATGTACGGGAACGGGGAGCATGAGTACCGCAAGCACAAGTTCTGCATGGCGCTGACCGGTGAGGAGCGGGACTATATCCGCGACAATCCTGTTATACCATTTGCGGCGGAGCACTACAACTACCCGATCGCGTTCTACAACAAGTACGAAAAGGGGTGGCAGGGCATCTTCTTCGACGTGCTTGAGCGGACTACGGAACTGACGGGACTTAACTTTAAGCGCGTGAACAACCAGTACGCGGAGTGGCCGGAGCTTTTTAAGCTTGTAGAGAGCGGCGAGGCTTACATGGTCGCCGAGCTTATCCCCTCCGAAGACCGGCGTGCGAAAGGGTTTTTGTGGCCGGTTGTGCCGACCACCGAAGACAACTATGCGCTCCTCTCCAAGTCCGAGACGCCGGACGTTACGCTTGAGGGTGTTTTAGAGGCAAAAGTGGGGCTTACCAGAGGCACCGCGTACACCGAGGTGTTCCACACCTGGTTCCCGAACCACCCGAACACCGTAGAGTATGAGAGTTCGGACGAGGCTTTCGCCGCGCTCAACCGGGGAGAGATCGATATGGTGATGTCGAGCCAGCGCCGCCTGCTCGCCATAACGAATTACCACGAGTACCGGGGCTACAAGGCCAACTTTGTCTTCGACCGTACTTCGGAGTCGTTCATCGGCTTCAACAGAGAGCAGCCCGTTTTGGCCTCTATTATCGGAAAGGCGCTCCTGACTATCGACATACGGAGCATCTCGGAGCAGTGGGAGCTCAAGACCTACGACTACAAGGGCAAGATCGCGCAGGCGCAGCGCCCGTGGCTCATCGGTGCGGCGGTGCTGCTGCTGGTTGTGCTCATCCTTGTTACGTTCCTTTTGCAGATAAAGCGCGGCGAGGGGAAGAGGCTTGAGGTTCTGGTGCAGAAGCGCACTTCCGAGGCGCAGGCCGCCAACCGCGCCAAGTCGGCGTTTCTGGCCAACATGAGCCACGAGATCCGCACGCCGCTCAACGCCATCATCGGCATGACGGCCATCTGCAAAAACACGCGGGACATCTGGCAAAAAGACCATGCGATCGACAAGATCGAACACGCCTCCGAGTACCTGCTCGGCCTCGTAAACGATGTGCTCGACATGTCGAAAATTGAGGCGGACAAGCTGGAGCTTACCCCGGTCGAGTACGATTTCGGCAAGATACTGCGGAAGATAACCGCCGTCATAAAGTTCCGCATAGAGGAGAAGCGCCAGGATCTGCAGATCAACATAGACGAGAACATACCGCGCAACCTGATAGGCGACGACCAGCGGTTGACGCAGGTCATAATGAACCTGCTTTCGAACGCGGTGAAGTTTACGCCCAACGAGGGCGAGATCCGGCTCGACGCCATGCTTGCCGGAGAGACCGACGACTACTGCGAGCTGCGCATTGAGGTTTCCGACAACGGGATCGGCATCCCCTTAGAGCAGCAGGACAGGCTCTTCAACGCCTTTGAGCAGGCCGACACCAACACGAGCCGCAAGTTCGGCGGCACGGGCCTGGGCCTCTCAATATCAAAGCGCATCATCGAGCTCATGGACGGCAGAATCTGGGTAGAGTCTGAGGTGGGCAAGGGGTCCCGGTTCATCGCCGTCGTAAAGTCGAAAAAGGGCAGCGGCGGCCCGGTCGAGGAGCAGACACGCACCCTGCCGTCCCTGCGGGACGGCGAGTTCGCAGGCAGGCGCATGCTGCTCGTGGAAGACATAGACAGCAACCGCTACGTGGTAATCTCTCTGCTTAAAAATACAGACATGGAGGTCGATATAGCGGAGAACGGCAAGGAAGCCGTGGAGATGGTAACCGCAAACCCCGCCTACGACCTGATACTCATGGACCTGGAAATGCCGGTTATGGACGGCTACGAGGCGACCAGGCGCATCCGTGCGCTGCCGGCGCAGCAGGACAAAAAACTGCCTATCGTGGCCATGACCGCAAACGTCTTCAAGGAAGATATCGCCGCCTGCTTAGAAGCCGGCATGGACGACCACATAGGAAAACCGCTCGACGTGAACGACCTGTTCGCGAGGCTGCGGAAACATTTGGGATAATTTTGGGACCGCGCCCGCCGGACAGCACAGGTATAATTTTTAACCGGTGAATACATAGCCGTGAAACCTATAAATAGATAATTCCTATAATTTTCCCCTCAAGCCCGGCGCAAATACTATTTTTTATCTAAAAACCGCGAACAGGCGGAGGATATGCAGAGAAAAAGACGGAAAGCCGCGGCGGCGCTCATTGCGCTCGCCCTTACAATCGGCTGCGGGGAGCCGGAATTTGTTGCGGTCGCCCCCGCGCCGAACATCACCTCCTACCGGGATATCCCGGGCATAACGGCCGATGAGATCGCTGCCGTTGAGGCGCTTGTCTCCTCGCGGAAGAGTTTTTCCTACGGCGCAATGCTGTCAACCGAAACTTTCGTGCTGGAGGACGACGTCTACTCCGGCTTTACCCAGCTGCTCTGCCGGGAGCTCTCCGGCCTCTTCGGCATACCGTTCGTTCTGGAGGTGTACGACTGGGACGACCTTTTGGAGGGGTTCTACAAGCGCAAGATCGATTTCCTCAGCGATTTGTCGCCTACGCCCGAGCGCAGGCAGGAGTTCTTCGTGACTTCCCCGATAGCGGAGCACTCGCTCTCCGTATTCGTTAAAAAGGGCACGGCCCCTCTGCGTACAACAAACGCGCTGAACGGCATGAAGGTGGGCTTTTTCGACGGGGCGGTAACCGAGCGGGCCGTTAGGGCGGCCTACCCCGACCTGAATTTTAAGACAGTGCACTTTGAGAATCTGCGGGAAGCGATAAATTTGCTTGAATCCGGCGAGATAGGCGCGGTTATTGCCGATGAAAATATGGAATACGACTTTTGGGCCAACGGCAATTCAACCGGGAAAAAAATTTTCCCGCTCGTATACACCCCTATCTCCCTCGCCACGTCGAACCCTGAGCTGGAGCCCATTATTTCCGTTGTGAACAAGTACCTCAAGGCGGGCGGCGTAGACAGGATGCACGAACTCTACATAGACGGCGAGCGCAGGTACGCGCGGTTTATATTTAACCGGACCCTTACGCACGAAGAGAAAGATTACATAGCCGGCCTGGCCGCGCGCAGGGAAAAAGTGCCGGTAACCATGGAGCCCGACAACTACCCGCTCTGCTTTTACAACGAAAACCATCGAGAGTTCCAGGGCATAGCGGTAGATATCTTAAATGAGGTCAGCCTCCTCTCCGGCATTGAGTTTGAGCCCGTAACCAATGAAAATACGACGATGGCGGAGATTCTCGGCATACTCAAGTCCGGCGGCGCGGCATTCGACGCCGAGCTCATATATACCGAAGAGCGCGAAAAGGATTTTATCTTCCCGCAATCACCCTATTATACTTCCCACTTTGCGCTTCTGTCGAAGAGCGGTTACCCCGACCTTAAAATTTATCAGACGTCCAAGTCCGTCATAGGTACCGTTAAGGGAACTGCGCCTGCGGAGATGAGCAGCCTTCTGGTTCCCTACAGCCGCGAACGCAGGGAGTACAACAGCAGGAAAGAGGCGCTTGCGGCCCTTGAGAAGGGCGAGATAGACCTCTTTATGACTACGGAATACATGCTTATGTACCAAACGCACTTCAGAGAGCAAACGGGGTATAAAGTCAACATCTCTTTCAATACGGTAACGGAGAGGTCGTTTTTCGGGTTTAATAAAAACGAAAAACTCCTCTGTTCTATAATAGATAAGGCTCAAAGCAAGATTGACACCGAGAGAATTGTCCAGAGCTGGAGCAACCGCGTTTACGACTATTCCAAACGGATCGCCCGGGACCAGTTCATTTATATGACGATGTTTGCCGTCATGCTGGTTATGCTGCTGGTAATCATGGTCATGCTGCTTGTCAAGAATATAAAAATAAAGGAGCTCTACAGGCTGCGGCAAATTGATATGGGGAAGGCGCACGAGCGCGTGCAGGTCATGCTAGACACTATCCCCATCGCCTGCTTTATAGGCTCCTTGGACGGCAAGCTGATAGACTGCAACCTCGAAGCCGTGAGGCTCTTTGAACTGAAGGACAAGCAGGAGTTTATCTCCCGCTTCGACAAGGACCTTTCGCCCGAATACCAGCCCGACGGGCGGCTCTCCGCCAGCACGACAGCGGAATACGGCCAAGAGGCGGAAGAGAAAGGCAAGGCCGTTTTTGAGTGGATGCACCAATTGCCCGACGGTACGCCGAGGCCCGCCATTGTCACTATTGTGTGCGTTATCTACGGCGGGGAACGCGCCATTATGGGATACGTCCGCGACATGCGCGAGCACAGGCAGATGGCGGGGGAGATCAGCCTGCAGGGCAAACTCATTAACGCCGTAAACCGCATCTCCTCGGTTCTGCTCGAGCCCGACGCGGGCCGCTTTGAAGCGACGCTGTGCAACGCCATGGGGTTAATAGCGGATGTTGCGGGCGTTGACCGCATAAGCGTATGGAGCGACAACGGCAGCTACCCCCGCGGGATGCGTATCTCATTAGACTACCAGTGGGAGAACGGCGCCGTAACCTCGCTAAAGAATGACGGCATGCTGGCGCCGCATATTTACTTTGACGAACACCCCGCCTGGAGCGAGACGCTGCTAAACGGCAACTGCCTAAAATCTTTTGTGCGCGATATGGATCCCCGCGACCAGGCGGAGCTTATTCCGAGGAATATCCTCTCCATCCTTGTGGTGCCTGTTTTCCTGCAAGACAAATTCTGGGGTTTCGTAGGGTTCGACCATTGCAAAACGGAGCGGATCTTCGGAGACGGCGAAGTGAAAATTTTGCGCTCCGCCAGCCGGATGATAGCAAACGCCGTAATCCGCAACGACATGGCCCGGGAGCTTATAGCAGCCAAAGAACAGGCCGAGCAGAGCAACCGCGCGAAAAGCTCTTTTTTGGCCAACATGAGCCACGAGATACGCACGCCGCTCAACGCCATCATCGGCATGGCGGCGATATGCAAAGATACTGCCGACGCCGCGCAGAAGGACTACGCGATAGGCAAGATCGAAGACGCGTCGGGATACCTGCTCGGCGTCATCAGCGATGTGCTTGACATGTCGAAAATTGAGGCCAACAAGCTGGAATTGTCTTGCGTTGAGTTTGAGTTTGAAAAGATGCTCCAGAAGATAACCTCGGTCATAAACCTCCGCGTGGAAGAGAAGCTGCAGTCGCTCGTAATTAAGACCGACAAAGACATCCCGCCGTTTCTCACAGGCGACGACCAGCGCCTGGCGCAGGTAATAATAAACCTGCTCTCGAACGCCGTGAAGTTCACGCCCAAGGGCGGTACCGTAAAGCTCAACATCTCGGCGCTTGAGTCGGACGGCGACAGCTGCAAACTGCGCGTAGAGGTGATCGACAACGGGATAGGCATATCGCGCGAGCAGCAGACGAGGCTTTTCAGCGCGTTCGGGCAGGCGGAGAGCGGTACGAGCCGCAGGTTCGGCGGCACGGGGCTTGGCCTCGCTATCTCCAAAAGCATCGTCGAGCTTATGGGCGGCACCATAGGGGTCCAGTCGGAGCTTGGCGAGGGCGCGCGGTTCTACTTCGCCGTAGTCATGAAAAAAGGCGAAGGCTGGGCCGCCGGCGAACTGTCCGCATCGCAGCAGCCGCCGCTGGGCGCGGGCGAGTTTGCCGGCAAGCGGATGCTTCTTGTGGAAGACATTGAAACCAACCGCTACGTGATTATCACCCTGCTGAAAAAGTCGGGGATAACGATTGACAGCGCGGAAAACGGCAAGGCCGCGCTCGACATGATGTCGGATGACCCTGATTACGACCTGATACTGATGGATCTGGAGATGCCGGAGATGGACGGCTACGAAGCTACGAAGCGCATCCGCAATCTGCCCGCCCTGCAGGGCAAAAAACTGCCGATAGTCGCGATGACGGCAAACGTATTTAAGGAGGATATCGACGCGTGCATCGCGGCCGGTATGGACAACCATATCGGCAAGCCGCTGGACACGAACGACCTGCTTGGGAAATTGCGGAAGTATTTGGGGCAGCACGCGGGCGGATAGGGAAAACAGAGGTATTTTGGTATCTGAAGATGGATGGCTTAAGATAATTATGGGGGGGTCTGTCTGTGATAAACAAAAAAATGTTTTGCATTTGCGCGGCCTTTGCCGTTTTGGGCGTATTGTACGCGCCGCAGCCTGCCTGGGCCGGCGAGGCGGCGCTGCCTGCGGTCAAGGTCGCCATGAGCGACGACCACGCCATTATCATAGAGCGCATACTCTACGAGGGGCTGAGGCGCAGCGGCTATCAGATGACCGCCAAGGCGACCGGGATGCGCACCGCCGTAGCCGACGTAAACTACGGCGACGCCGCTATCCTGCCTACACAAATCGATGGCTGGGACAGAATCTACCCCAACTTAGTCAAGGTTCCCGTGGCCATAGACAACGTAGAGTATACAATCTACACCGCAGAGGGCGGCACGTCTCAATTTTCCGGGTGGGGCGATATGGCCGGGCTGCGTCTGGGTTACCGCTGGCAGAATGAGTATGTGGCGAATAATATCCAGAGGGCGAAGGCCGCCAAACTCGTTACGCTGAATGACCAGAATGAATTGTGGGCGTCTCTCCTCAAAGGGGAGGCCGATGCGGTGATCCTCCCGCGGATGTCGCATTTTGAATACCGGATTCCCAAAGGTGTGCGGAAAGCGGGCGTAGTGGAGCGGCAGCCTGTTTATACGTATGTAAACAAAAAGCAGGCGCATCTGGCCCCGCTCCTCGAAAAAGCTTACGGAGAAATGTTTGCCGACGGCACTATGGCCTCAATCAGGAAAAACAGCGGCCAGTACGGCGGCAAGCAGGTCATAGTGCATATAAACTCCTATAACGCGCAGCACGGCTGGGAACGCAGCCAAATGGAATCCATACGCGAAAAACTTGAGATAAACGCGGCGCCGCACGACTATTACAACTTTAACCTGAATTCAAACAAATACCACAGCTACGCCGATTTTAACACCGTCGTTTCAGATATGATCCGCACGATGTTTGCCCCGCGCCACATCGACTTGATTATCGCGTCGGGGAATGAAGCGCTTGATTTCGTGCTCAACAGTTACTACCTGCTGTTTCCATGCACGCCGGTTCTGTTTTACGAAGTAGCGGGGTTCAGCGATACCTTGCTGTATGGGCTTGAGGAGCATATTACCGGCATCTCTAAAACAATCTCTTTTGATGAGACCGTCTCGGAGATGCTGCGGCTCTACCCCAATACGCGCCGGATATTTATTTTGAACGACTACTTCATGGCCAAAAGCATAAAGATGCGCTCCGGCATTCAAAACCGCATAGAGGCCTCCGGCCTGCCCGTAGAATTTACATTCAACGAGAATAAGCCGCTCCCGCAAATTGTGGGTGACATCCGCGGTTTTGGGCCTGAGACGCTCGTGCTGATCGGCAGCTATCTTTCAGACAACGACAGTACGTTTTACCCGGAAGAGGATGTACAGAAGCAGGTTGCGGAGGCATCGGTCCGCCCCGTTTTCTGCCTGGCTGCCTCCTATATCGGGCACGGGCCGCTTGGCGGGTTAGTTGCCGGCACCGGCGCGCAGAGCGGCATAGCCGCGTCTATGGCCGCCGAACTGCTTAACGGTGCGCCGGCCGCGCAGGTCCCAATCGTCTTAAATTCGGCGGCTCTCAACCGGTGGCAGTTCGACTATAAAACGGCCAAAAAATTCAACATAAACGTAAAGAACCTGCCGGCGGGCCATACCGTAATCAACAGGCCGGTACCCGTGTGGGAGTCCAACCCCGTCGCGTTCACGCTTATGCTTACGGTGGCGGCCCTGCTGTTTTTGATTATATGCGGCCTTACCGTATTCTACGTCAGAAACAAAAGGGTAACGCTTACTATCGACCGGCAGAACAGGCTCCTCAGCATGATAAACCGGGTGTCCTCAATACTGCTTGAGCCGGATATTACGCATCTTGAAGACAAATTCGCCGCAGTTATGAATATTATGGCAAAAACCGTAGATATCGACAGCGTTACTATATGGAAAAACAGCATCGAGGACGAAGAGCTGTGCAGATCCCTTATCTACGAATGGCCTGAAACCGGCGGCGCGGACAAAAACAACCCCGCCACGCAGAACATACCGTACCACGGGACAAGATGGGAAGGTATTTTAACAAGCGGCGGCAGCATAAACAGCCCGGTATGCGATCTGCCCGGCAATGAGCAAAGCGTGCTTAAACTGAAGGGCGTCCGCTCCGTATTCATCGCGCCGGTGCTGATAAACGACGAGTTTTGGGGTTACGTAGGCTTTGACGACTGCCGCAGCGAAAGGGCATTCTCCGATAACGAGGAGATAATCATGCGCTCCGCCGGCCGGATGGTGGCAAACGCCGTCATCCGCAACGAGATGGCTGCCGAACTTATTACCGCTAAAGAGCAGGCCGAGCAGAGCAACCGCGCCAAGAGTTCGTTTCTGGCCAACATGAGCCACGAAATACGCACGCCGCTCAACGCCATTATCGGCATGACGGCAATTTGCAAAGACACGGCCGACATCGCGCAAAAAGACTACGCGATCGGCAAAATCGAAAGCGCGTCAACATACCTGCTCGGCGTCATCAGCGACGTGCTCGACATGTCGAAAATAGAGGCCAACAAACTGGAGCTCGCCCACGTAGAATACGAGTTTGAAAAGATGATGCAGAAGATAACCTCAGTCATAAATATGCGCGTGGAAGAGAAACATCTGAAACTTCTGATCAGGGCCGACAAGGATATCCCGCCGTATCTGATTGGCGACGACCAGCGCCTGTCGCAGGTCATAATAAACCTGCTGTCGAACGCGGTAAAGTTCACGCCGGAGGGGGGCGTCATAAAACTCAACATAACGGCGCTCGAAGTGGAAGACGACAGCTGCAAACTGCGCGTAGAGGTAATAGACAACGGCATAGGCATATCGCGCGAGCAGCAGGCAAGGCTCTTTGTCGCGTTTGGCCAGGCCGACAGCGGAACAAGCCGCAGGTTCGGCGGCACGGGGCTGGGGCTCGCTATATCGAAACGCATAATCGAAATGATGGGCGGCACAATTGGCCTGCAATCCGAACAGGGGCAGGGCGCACGGTTCTACTTCGCCGTAAGAGTGCAAAAAGGCGAAGGCAAACACACCGGCAAACTGCCCGATGCGCAGCAGCTCCCATTGCGCGACGGAGAATTCGAGGGCAGGCGCATACTGCTTGTCGAAGACATAGAGACAAACCGCTACGTAATAACCGCCCTGCTGAAAAAATCAGGTATGACTATCGACTGCGCCGAAAACGGCAAGGCTGCGCTCAACATAATATCGAAAGACCAAAACTACGACCTGATACTGATGGATCTCGAAATGCCGGAGATGGACGGCTACGACGCGACAAAACGCATACGCGCCCTGCCTGCCATGCGGGACAAAAAACTGCCGATAGTAGCAATGACCGCAAACGTCTTCCAGGACGACATCAACGCGTGCATAGAAGCCGGAATGGACAACCACATCGGAAAACCGTTAGACACCAGCGACCTGTTCGGGAAATTGAGGATGTATCTGCGGGGGGATCAGTAAAAATGCCGCCAAAGCCGCTGTCACTAAAAAAAGAGGCCGGAAAACCGGAAAAGAAACCGGGCAAGCCGAAGCAGCGACACGAAGTTCCCGCTGTATAGAAAATTTGGGCTTGAGCTGATTACCAGCGATTATTGAGGGCAAATTTCACCGATAACACATTGCAGAGTTAAGATACGCTCACCACAGGCATCGGCGCCCCACCCGCCCCCTTTTTCCCAAAATAGCCAAATACCCCTTGATTTCCATACGGGACAGATACTATATTATACGTATCTAATAGAGGCAGGGCCGGACTACTTACAAGGCGGGTTTATGGTGATGACGGAGGTTGCGGCGGCGACAGCGTTGGTTTGGATCGCGATAGCGGGATTGCGGCAAATAATCATTTGTACCACCCACCGTGGCTTCGACTCCGCTCAGCCACCGGGACCGTTGCCTGAGCGGAGTCGAAGGCAACATTTGCGCCAAATTAACATTTTCAGCAACCCCCGGCATCGCAGGGCGTTGCACGCAACGGCCCCTACGGCGGCATCATTGCAGCAAATTCCCATTCACCATATCCCCCAAAACAGGAACCCTTATTAAATGAAAAGGCTGACCCTATTCATCATTATGGCGCTATACGCCGCCGCCCTCGCCCATGGCCCGGCCACACCCGCCGGTACCATCAGTCACGCGGAAATCGAAACCGCCGGGCATGAACCGGGCAATGGCAAGGACGCCAAGGACACCGCACACGTTGCGGAGACCGGAGCGGCTGAGGCCGGCACCGCTAACCACGCGGAGACCGTACCGGCCCACCACGATGCCGCCGGCCAGGAACCGCCTGAACCCGCCGAAATCGCCATCCCGGAGGAACCCGCGCCGCCCGAACCCGAACCAACGCCCGAACCGGCAACCCCGGCCCCTGCCGCCACCGCCAAGCAGACGATAGCCGTCTACATGGCCGGCGAAGAGCCAAAAGGCGCACCGGGCGTACACCACATCCTCGGCGGAGAACTGGCGCGGACCATCAGCACCAGCGACAAGTACCTTGCCGTGGACCGCACAGACGCCATCCTCGAACAGTTATCCAAAGAACACGCCTACCAGCGCAGCGGCGCGGTGGACGACGAGCAGATCAAAAGCCTCGGCAAACAGCTCGGAGCACAGTACCTCTGCATATCCAACATAAATAACGTAGGCTGGCAGTCATACTATTTAGACGTGCGCTTAGTAGACGTGGTATCGGCGCAAATCGTCCGCACCGTCACGGCCAACAGCAGCCTGAAACACGCCAACGAGATGACCCGCGTCGCCCGTACCATCGCTTACGAACTCATCGAAACGGAAAAGGCGGCGGAACAGCGCAAACGGAGCAAAAAAATACTCCTCACAACGTCCGTAAGCCTCGACATCCTCGGATTAGGCGCTATCGCCTACGGGGTGCTCGAAAACAGCAATATGAACTCGCATGCCGATAAAACCAAATTTTCAGCCGCCGAAAGCGCAAAAACAAGACGCGACGCCGCGTATATCGCTGGCGCGGTGATTTTGGCGTCTGGACTAACCATTCACATTTTCTTTTAAAACAGGACGGAATATAACATGACAGCTAACAAAAAAGATACAGGCAAAGTCGTCAGGCGCATTGTATTAACCGGCCTGCTCACAACGCTCATCTTCACGTGCGACAAGATACCCGAGTACTGCGGAGACGGACACGCGCTCGATAACCCCGCAACACAGTTCTGCTTTGGCGGAGAAACATACACCAAGTGCGGCGGAGAGGTGTGGAGGCCGGATGTACAACGGTGCGACGAAGGCGGCGTGCTTAAAACCCAGTGCCCCGGAAGCGACGAGTTCTACAACAACGTGACAGAGTTCTGCGAAGACGGCAAGCCGCACAGGAGGTGCGGCGGCGAGGCGTATAACACCTCTGCCCAAGTCTGCGTCGGAAGCGAAGTGCGAACCCCGTGCGACGGTGGCAGGACCGTACCGGCAGGCCAACCGTGCGACGGCTACATACTCTCGACAACCGCGGCCCCGGCGGAGGGCGGCACCGTAGAACCCGCCACGCAAAGCTACACCCC
>WQRV01000058.1 GCA_009786575.1 Chitinispirillia bacterium
TACACACATTCAGCCTCATAGTCGGATACCGCGTACATGAGCGGAGTAAGGCCTTTGCCGCAAACGGCGTTTACATCGCCGCCGGCCTCGGCAAGCGCGCGGATCTCCCCATCGCACAGATACGGGCGGTGCATCTCTGTCCTTCCGTCGCTGTCCGGTTTATTCGGATCGGCGCTCTGGTGGATCAAGAACACGGTTTCCTTTTTATCGCCGGCATCCATCAATTCGGATCCGCCCCGTCTAACGGCAGCGCTCGTGTCGGCTCCGTAGCGGAGCAAAAGTTCTATCACACGCTTGTTGGATGTTCCGCGCACTATGGGTTCGCCCCAAATATCGGCAGTATTCGGATCCGCCCCGGCGGCAAGCAGTTTCTCTATATACGCGGCATCCAAGCCCCACATTATCCGGTTGCCATGAAGGTCCCGCTTGTTAAATTCCTCCCGCAGGGCGGCGTTCAGTTCGTGCGCGCTCTTTCCGGCAAGCATCGCGGCAACGCTGTCCGCCCGTTCCGGTACGGCTATATCCGCACCCGCAGCCGCGGCTGTACTGTCCGCGCCGCCTTCCGCGAACAGGGCGCAGAAGGGCAACGCGGCCAATATCGTAATGATACGCAGTTTTCCGGCGCCCATGTGTCAGCTCCGTTTCAATCAAATTTCAAAAGCGACAGCAACATAAAAGAATACCGGCGATACCGATATTATTACTGTTGAGCCGTAGTACAAAACGGTGTTCTCCTGAAACTCAGCGCGGACGCGGGCGCTTGCCGCCGCCCACAACCCGGCGGCCAGCCCAATAACGGGCGCCCCCAACATATAGTACCAAGGTATCGCCCCGCCGTCCGTAAACAGGGCATGCGGAATAAAAGACACAACGGCCCCGGCTATGCTGCCGGCGGAAAAAGCGTTCAGCGTGCCGACCCAGTTCTTGCGCGGTCTGCCGAGGTAGACGCGCTCTCTTATAAGGGCTGCAAAAACCACGCAGCAGAGGCTGACAGCCGCCAACACGCCGGCGTAAACATATTTCACAACCGGATAGTTTTCGTCCAATTCTTCCAGCAAGGCGGCAGTCGTCTCATCCATGCCCCCTGCGCCGAACTGGGCTACAAAGGAGAGCGAGAACGCAATCATAACTACGAGCATAAGCATAATTACCGCGGCGCGGATATTCGGCGTATTCATCTGTCAACCCGTATCTTGTACTTGACGGCGGCCTCCTGCCCCTTCTTCACGGGGACATCGAAGCGAAACGACGACGCGTCAACCTTTTCGTGTTTGTGTGACGACTCGCGGATCTCCCACTGCCCGCCCGCAGTCTCCTGCACGCGTACGGTAACATCCTCGGCCTTGCGGTTGCGGATAGATATCTGCCAGTCGATCTCGACCTGGCGCGATGTCCTCTGCGTGAAATTTGTCTGCGTGCGCTCCACTACTATGTCGAACGCCTCGCCTACGCGCAGGCGTACATCCTCGTCCCTCGGCGTGTGGGAGACGCGGTCCTCGCCTATAAACTGCCTGGTACCCTTTACGTCAGCGGTGTAAATCCGCACCGTGCCGGCGGGGAGCGGGTCGCCGAGCTTGTTCTCCTTCGAGTTCTTAAACGTGAAGTATATTGCCACCGGCTGCTTGACCGCGCTGCCGTCTATCCTGCCGAGGGAATACATGAACGGCGTGGTTAAAAACTCCTTCTCCACTTTGATCCCCTGCGCCTCCATGAGGCTTATCTGCTTTGACTGATTGTTCCTGAGAGTAGCCGGGCGCTGGAGGTCGTACAAGTAGTATTCGAACATCTGGCTCTGCGCGAACTCCGGCGCGGGGGCGGATAAAGCCATTGCCCTGACGGCGCCGTATCCGATACCGGCCACGCCGCTCCTGCCGGTCTGCACGCGGTTGACCTCGCCGGCCACAAGCTTAAGTTTAGCGTCCTCGTAGTCCGCGCCGCTCTGGTTGTCGAGAGTCACCCATCCGGAGAGGCTAGACGACGCCTTTGAATCATCAGGCACCATCAAAACGTAATCCGCGTTCCAGTTCATGCCGCCTGTCAGGTATGAGACTTCGAGCCTGTACTCGCGGGCGATTCTGTTCGTGTATATCCACGACAGCGTAGGACGGCTTATCAGGTTGCCGGGAATTTCCGGGAGGACTTTTATGCCGGGATGCCCAAGATAGATCTCGTTATCTATTTTGTAAACCTCGCCGTCGTTCATGCTCAATAATACAGCCTTGACGGTGCGGCGGGAGTCTTTGTACTCGTTGCGGTCGAGCAGCTTGATCTCCTTGCCGATATACTTCTCCATCAGCTTGTAGTGGCTGATGAGGTCGTACTCGTAGTTCTGTTCGAGAACGGAAAAATCCGCGGCGTTCGACAGCGGCTTGATGCGGACGCTAACCGGGTTGATCTGGTTGGCCACATCCATAAACAGCAGCTCGCCCCTGCCCGCCGGAACGCTTACATTGCGCAGCTCTTTGATAAGGCCGAGGTTCCTGTTGTAGACGGTAACTTCCACAGACTCCCTGTCAGACGCGGTAGTCCTGTGCGGCACCTTATCCTGCGCCCACGCGGTACACGCCATCACCGCCATCAACACAAGCATAATCTTTCGTGCCCTGCTTGCCCTTTGTGTCATTTAAACCCCTTTATACTATAGATTACACGATTATAGATTCACCGGTTAAGTATTATACCTGTGCCGCTCACGGCTGTCGTGCAGTTGCGCCGCGGCGCTGGTATAATATTTAATCGCTTCATCAATAAAAAACCGGCTATTTACCACGACGCCCTGATCTTATAAGTAACAACAACCTCCTGCCCATGCTTCACCGGCACATCAAACCTGAACGTCTTCGCGTCTACCTTCTCGTACTTGTGCGACGACTCGCGGATCTCCCACTCGCCCGGCACCTGCTCCTCTAAGCGCACGGTTACGTCCTCGCCGCTCTTGCGGTTGCGGACGGAGAGCTTCCACTCGGTCTCGGAGCTCCTTGTGGTTATCTGCTTGTAGTTTACCTGCGTGCGCTCGGCCACTATGTCGAACGCCTCGCCCACTTTGAGGCGCAGCTCCTCGTCGCGCGGGATGTGGGAGATGCGGTCTTCGCCAATGAACTGCTGGCTGCCGTTTACGTCGGCGGTGTACATCCTCACCACGCCGCCGGGGAGCGGTTCGCCCAGCTTGTTGGCCTTCGAGTTTTTGAACTTGAAGAACGTGTTGACCGTCTGCTTTGCCGCGCCGTCAACCTTGCTGCGCCAGTTCGACGACGGCGATACGAAATACTCCTTCTCGATCTTCAGCCCCTGCGCCTCCATGAGGCTCACCTGCTTTTTCTGATTCTGCTTCGCGGTGGCGGGGCGGCCGAGGTCGTATATGTAAAGCCCGTCACTCGTACTGCCGGCAACAAGCGTAAGCTTCGCGTCCTCAAACGACGCGCCGCTCTCGTTCTCAAGCGTAACCCAGCCCGAAAGGCCGCAGGCGCTCTCCTTTGCCTCGTCTGCCAAAAGAACGTAGTCGGCGCTCCAGCCCATACCGCCTGTCATGTAAGTAACCTCAAGCTCGTACTCGCGGGCGATCCTGTTGCGGTATATCCACGAAAGCGTAGGGCGGCTTATCAGGTTGCCGGGAATTTCGGGGAGAACCTTGATGCCGGGATGGCCCAGATAAATTTCATTATCTATTTTATAGACTTCGCCGCCGTTCATACTGAGCAGCACCGCGTCTACGGTGCGGCGGGTGTCCTGATAGTCGTTGCGGTCGATCAGCTTGATATCTTTGCCTATGTACTTGTCCATCAGCTTGGAGTGGCTGATGAGGTCGTACTCGTAGTTCTGCTCGAGGACAAAGAAATCGGCGGCGTTTGAGAGCGGCTTTATGTGGACCGTTACCGGGTTGATCCTCGCGGCTACATCCATAAACTGCAGCTCGCCGGGGCCGGCGGGGAGAGTAACCTTGCGCGTCTCCTTGACAAGCCCGGTGCCCGCGCTCCTGCCGCTCCTGTTGTAGATGGTTACCTCAACCGATTTCCTGTCGTCAACCGTAGTCTTGACCGGCTCCCGCTTCGCCTCGCCAGAATGGGCGGGCTTTGCTGACGGGTCGGACTTGTCGGCCTTTGCCGATTTAGCCTGACCGGCCTTCTCCGGCTTTTCGGACGGCGGCGCGGATTTCGTCTGCGCAAACGCGGCGCAGCAAATCACGGCTATGGCCAAAAACGCGATTTTTGTTTTGGTGATCATTAACACCCTCCTTTTAAAATCAATTTTTATTTTCGTTATCAAACATCATTATTGCTCCTCAGTAACCCCCGTTATCCTGTACCTTACAACGGCCTCCCGGCCCGCATCCACCGCCACATTGAACCGAAACGTCCCCGCGCTCACCTTCGTGTACTCGTGGGTAGACTCGTTTATCTCCCATTCGCACTCCGCGTACTCCTCCACTATAACATTAACGCCTGCCCCCTTGCGGTTGCGGACGGTAATCTCCCACTCCGTCTCCGTGACATTGCCGCTCTTCTTCTTAAAGCCGGTCAGCGCGCGCTCAGCCACTATGTCGAACATGCCGCCGGTGGAAACGGTGATCTCCTCGCCCTCGGGGGTGTGGTCGATCTCGTCCTCGCCGGCGATAAGTTGCCGCCCGAGGGAATCGCAGGTGAAAACCCTTACCGTACCGGCGGGAAGCGGGATGCCTAAGCCGTTCCCCTCAGTATTTTTGATCTTCAATGCCTCGGCCACTGTCTGCCCGCCGGAGTACTCGCCGGCCATATACCCATTGTATTCATCCGAACCGTATATCACGGCCTCCATGTCCGACCCGGTAATGTACTCCCTCTCCACCCTTACCCCCTGCGCCTCCATGAAGTTCACCTGCTTCTTCTGGTTGTGCTTAAGCGTGGTCGGGCGCTGCAGGTCGTACATCCGGTACTCGAACACCCCGCTCCTCATAAACCGGGGCGCGGCAGTCTCGCGGTCAAAATCGCGGTCGATGGCGGCCCCCATTAAAACGTCCGCGCCGAAATCGTTCAGGTAAGCCATTTCGGCGAAAGGCGGCGCCTCAAACGCAAACTCCCTCGATTCGGAGCCGCTTTGCACCGTGTTGACCTCGCCGGCCACAAGCTGCAATTTCGCGCCCTCGAAAGACGCGCCGCTGCGGTTGTCTATGGTCACCCAGCCCGAAAGGCTCGCGGCGGTATCGTTATCAGGGGGCAGGATCAGGACGTAGTCGGCCTCCCAGTTCATACCGCCGGTCACGTAGGATACCTCAAGCTCGTAGCGCCGGGCGGCCTTGCTCTCGTACAGCCACGACAGCGTAGGGCGGCTGATCAGGCTGCCGGGTATCTCCGGCAGCACCTTTATGCCCGGGTGGCCGAGGTAGACGCTGTCGCCTATCCGGTACACCTCCCCCCCGCTCACGCTCTCAAGCGCCGCGGTCACGGCGGAGGCCCGGCCGTGCCAGTCGTTGCGGTCGAGGAGCTTGATATCCCGGCCCACGTACTTCTCCAAGAGCTTGGCGTGGCTGATCAGGTCGTACTCGAAGTTCTGCTCGGCCACGGAGAACCCCCCGGATCCGCCCTTCGTCTTGACGAGAACCGAGGCCGGGTCGATCTTTTCGGCGACGTCGGCAAAGCGCATTTCCCCCGCGCCGGCGGGAAGGGTGAAGGCGCGCACCTCCCTCACGACGCCCACGCCGGTGTTGTAGACGGTGATCTCCACGGAGCTGCGGCCGGCGGCGTCACTCTCTTGCGGAACCGGCGGCCCAAGCGCCGGCTTGGGCGCGCAAGAGGCCAAAAACAGCCCCAGCGCCGCAAAAAACGCCATTTTAGCCGATTTAACCACCTAATACCGCCCCCGCGTTAAAGTTACAAAATCGCAAAATCCACCCCCCTTAAATATAATAGATATACACCGCGGCCACACATTTTTTTGGAGAGCCGTTTTTTTTACAAAAACTTTACAAAGATTTTTCTTGCAATCCGAGTTGCCATGAAGTATTTTTATATCAGTTGTAGCCCAGGGGTATCCTGGGAATGTTTCATTTTTCAAGCGAGGTTTTGTAGTATGCCTACAGGTGTTGTAAAATGGTTCAATGAAGCCAAAGGTTTTGGTTTCATTTCACCGGATGAACCCGGTGCCCGTGACGTGTTTGTGCATTTTTCTGCCATCCAGACTTCCGGTTTTAGGAAGCTCGACGAAGGGCAGAAAGTCCAGTTTGAGGTTCAGGACGGTCAGAAGGGACCTAACGCTCAGAACGTTCAGCCGATGTAATCTACATATATTACATAGGATAAGGGAAGCAAAAGGGACGGATCTCCGGATCGGTTCCTTTTCGTTTTCGCTCAGTAATAGATCCAAACCAGCGCCGGCTTGTCAATGCCCCGCAGCTTGAGGTCCAAATACGCCATTGTCTCGTCGTCCGTAACCGGGCAGCCCTGGCTCCAGCCAAGCGGCAGGTGCTCAGGATAAATCTCGTAGGCCGGAATGGGCGTGTAAGAGTGGAGCACTACAATGCGCCTGAAGGCGTTGCTGTTGGTCGTGTCTAAGCCGTGCATCTTGTAGTGTACGTTGATCCCCCAGTTGCTGTACGCGCGCGCGCCGGTTAAATACTTCCCGAGCGATGTCAGATTGCTCCCAGGCGCGTTGCCGAATAGCGGCTCATCGTGCGTGCTTTGCGCCTCGTCTCTCCCGCTTCCGTGAGTCGCCAAAGCCATGCGCCCCACCTCCTGTTTGCTGAAATCGTAGATGAACATGCGGTGCTTGCCGGAATGGATCTTCATGTCTATGAGAACGCAAAACTCGGTGCTGCAGCCGTTCGACTCGCAGAAAGAGAGCGCTTCCGCCGCTTTCTCCCTTATCCGCGCGTCGCGTATCTCTTCCAGGGCCGCGTCTTTCGCCCTCCCCTCTATCTGCGCGCTGCTGTCTTCCGCGGCAGAAACGCCTTTTCCCTTCTCTTTCAGTATCGCCCTGCCCGGCGAGAACACCACAAACGTCAGGGCAACAATCAGAATAACGAGGGAGAAAAGAAATGTTTTCAGGAAATGCACCATCCGTACCGTCTTTCCCGGGCAACCCTATTGATGAGCGTTTTGGTTTTCACAGCCAGACAATATTATAAAGATAATACCCGCGCCCGGTAATATCAATCAAATTAGGGGCCGGCATCCACACCGGCATTACCGGTATTACCCCAAAACGCCTGTTGTAGAGGCCGCCGGGGGCTTCTTCCCGGAATACTTGCCCAACTCCGACAAATCAGATATACACTCCAACACCCTCTCCTGCCCACGGCTGTTCAGATTGCGGAACCTGTTGAGCAGGACGTACTCGTCCCGGTTCTGGGCTATCGAGTCGGGGCGGGGCTCCAAACCGAGCAGTATGTCGCTTGTTGTGTTCAGTACGGTGGCTATGCTTATCAGGACGGAAATGCTCGGTTCACGAAGATCCGACTCGTAACGGCTGACCATAGCCGGAGACACGTTTATAGCCTCCGCCAACGCCTTTTGGCTGATACGTACCTCCTTTCGGCGACACGCCATCCGTTTACCAAGTGAATCCATAATGCTCTTCCTTTCCACTTAAAGTACATCTCCCCCATAATACGGTCAAGGCATTTTTGCTATTGTTTCGCTTACTATTGATTTTAATACCTTCAAGGTATTATATTACGTATATTTCAAGATTATATTACCTTTTAGGTATTTATTGGGTCGGAAAGGAGCCTTGATTGTACCCAAATTTAGACACAGAACAAGCCCGCCACGGCCACACCGACGAACAGGTCGCCGGGATGCTGGGGCTGACCCCGCAGGAGTACCGGGCGCAAAAAGCGTCGAAAACGATCCGCTCATCAGACGCAGCCGCACTGGCCGAGATGTACAGCCAATCAACGGAGTACCTGTTCGGGGCGGGGGCATGGGGAATAAAATGCTGATTTTGAAACAAAAACCGCGGGAAAGGCGGTATAGATGTCAACATTAACCATATTTTCAAGGAAAGGAACCTTCAGGATGATGAAGAAAGTAACGCTGTTTTTGCTGGCGCTCCTCTGCTCAGCAGCCCTCGGGGACGTTATCACCATGCAGGACGGACGAACCGTGGAAAACGCGGCCGTACTGAAAATCGGCACGGAAGAGATAGAATACCGGATCGGAGACAGACCGACCCTCTATTCCGTGAAAAAGTCGGATGTCGCCAAGATAACCTACGGCGACGGTACCGAAGATCTGTTTGACCTCCCGGCGAAATCAGATCCCGCAACCGCAGGGGCGGCCCCTGACACACCGGCTGCTGTGAAAGGGCCGGTTATGGCATCCGTCTACGTTACCGGTGTAAACAGCATGATAGGCGGTACGCTCAGCAAGGCCATCAATACGACGCTGATGAAAACCGGAATATACGAGGGGATGGAAAGCATTGATAAGCATGTCAGCGGCACGGCAAGCGACGCGCAATTAATCAATGCCGGTAAGCAGGCGGGCGTTGGGTACGTCTTCGCGGTAAATGTGGCAGGGCAGATATCTGTACGGATAATTGACGTTGGTATGTCGGCGGTGATGGCGCAGGTATCGCTTGACGGACAGATAACCGCGGTTAACGCAACCGGCATCGCGAAGAAAATCGTAGACTTCATACTGAAAGAAGGGCCGCAGCCGGATCCCGAGATAATGGCGTTGTCCGAAACGAAAACCGCGCGAGGCGGTGGGAGCGACGGTTACTTTACGATGACGTGGTTGCCGGTGGCATCACCTGTTTATTGGGCAGCCGGTAGTCTGCAAGCCGGATGGGTTTGGGGAAAAGGTAAGTTTTTTGGATTTGAATTAGTGGGTGGCTCGATTAAAGATTATCTGTGGGAAGGCCAAAACGATGTGGCGGGTTTGAATTTAAATCTTGGCAATGTGTATGAATTGCCAAATGAATTTAAGCTTGTTTATGGCCTTTCTGCTGGTTTTTGGGCCAGCGCGAGTGCTATGGACGCCTATGGTGTTAATATATACATATTAGCCCCTTTCCTCCGCTTCCGCTATCAGTTCGTTGAACTCTCAAACAAATTACTTATCGGTAACGGAGTCAGCTACCAATTAGGTATCGGCCTGCATTTCGAGGGTACAAAGAGGTTCAGATAGCGTAAACGGTACATTTTTTACATTGCATCAACACACATTGCAGGGCAACCGGCGGGGGACGGTAGCCCTTGCGTTGCATTCAGGACGTATCATTACATGCAGGAGAAACCAGCGTTTTTGACCCAATAGAATTTTTACTGATAAGGGGGGCAATCTATGGACTGCAATGATAAAAGATCGCCGGAAGAGCGGTTGTACGGTGCCAATGTGGTGGGTTACGAGGCGGCCTCGGCAGCTTAATCCGGGCGTGATTCTTCAATTAAGTAATACATCATCGAGAGCATATCCCCAGTTACCGGTCTGTACCGCAGGTTGTATAAAAGGGCGTTGCACAGGTTATCTTTGAGGATCAGCGTACAGCCGGATTTTAATGCTCTGTATTGTCCTTGAAGGCGTCCGAGGGCGACAAAAACCGCGAATAGTTCGTTTATGTGAAGCGGTATGGCGGCATCGTTAAGGTCCGAATTTGTTTTTATAACAGCGATCGGGCGTAGTTTGCATATCCAGTATGTGAGGTATCCCGCAATCTTGTGCCTGTCGATGCGTTCCATATCGTGGTAACGATGGAGGCGATCCACATCAAGCCAATACCGTTCAACCAGATTATTGAGGGTAGCAGGCTCCAAGTTGTAATTACCTGCGTTCAATTTGAAGTGGTTTAAAAGTCCGTAGTACTCGCGGGTGAGCGTTCGGGCGGTAGTAAATACTTTGGCGCCGTCAAGCAACTGTTCGTTATCCATTGGCCGCCCATCTCCGAACAACAGCTTCATTTGCCGTCAAAACATCCTTGAAGCCCTGTTCCCATGCTTCGTAGTCCGTCTCCTCGGCGGAGTTCGACAGCTGACGCCGCCTCGCGGCCTTTTGGGCCGGATGATTAAATACCGCCTCAAGGTCTTCCAGGGTCTCGTTCATGAGCGTTTCATAAATCGAGCCGCTTTCAACCAAATCGCACTTCTGCCCCATAACAAGTCTCCTTTAAAAAATTGTTAGTGAGCTATAACTCTGAATAATATACATTACGGGTGGCAAACTGTCAAATTTAAGGTTAAATATTGTTTATCCCGACCCACTCAGCCCCAGCAGGGTTCGTTATTTGCGCGTGTGGCGGGTATAATTGAAAACCGCAAGTCCCGCGCGGGGGCGTACGCCAACCGTACGGAATTGCTGTCGCTAAAAATAGACGATGCGCGTATATATTATGCGACCGAAGCGTCAACTCCGAATATCAACCATCCCCGCGTGGCATAGCGCGAAGTCGTAGCGGGTGGGGTCGCTTGGGTCGAATTGGCGCAGGACGGATGTTATCTCTTCCGCCATCTTCCAGTCCGCGGAGTTCCTGTTTGTAAACCCGTAGCCGCGGGCGATTTTGGCTACGTGGGTGTCTACGGGGATCAGCAGGCAGGACGCGGGGACGGTCTTCCATACGCCGAGGTCGATGCCGTCGTCTTCGCGTATCATCCAGCGAAGGTACAGCACCATCCGTTTGCACGCGCTTCCTTTGGCGGGGGACGGGATAAGGTATTCGAAACTTGCGCGGCTGTCAACGTACTTGCGGACGTTGGATTTCAGGATGCCGGTGAATGATGTCAGCGCGGATTTGAACTGGTGGCCGTTTCGCTTCATGCAATCGCCGAAACATTTTTCTATCGACCCGTACTCCTTTATAGTGATCTTTATAGATTCCAATAATGCCGCGATGTCCTGGCCGTCGTTAAACCTGTGCTTGAATTTAGCGAGGGATTTCGATTTATCCTTGTATGATGTGCTGATGATGAAATTAAGCGGGTCTCCGTCCATCGCGCCGTCGATTATTGTGTTGATGCTGCGGACGATGATCTCCACACGCCCGTAGGCGAGGGATGCCGCGAGCATGCCGACGGCTTCGCGGCTCCCCCTGTCCTTAAACCTGCGGACGCATATCAAAGGGTCGAGCCCCAGATATTTGGGGTGGTGATATTGGGTGTAGATATCGTCGAGGATTTTCTTTAGCTGTGGATTTTTTGAGTTGTGCATATTGTCCCGCCGGAAAATAGCGGGCGGCCGGTGGCGGCCGCCCATGCATGGCGTGTTAGATAGTAAATTTACCTTTTTTGTAGATAACCATCGTGCTCCCGTCCTTCATCTCCGCCGTGACCTTCCTGTCTGTCGTGGCGATGATGTCGGTGTGCTCGGGCGCGTGGTTGAAGCCGAACTTCTCGAACTGCGCCTCGGTCATCTTAGACGTGTTGCCGGCGTAGGTGTCGTGATAGCTCTTGCCTACCGCGAGGTGCGTGTTGCCGTACTTGCCGCCGAAGTTCTCGTCGAACAGCGTCTCGGCCATGAACTTCGTGATCTTCGAGAACCTTGTATCGGTGAGCGAGAACTCGCCTATCTTGTCGGCGTTCTTCTGCTTGATAAGCTCTTTGAGCATCTTCTCGTTCTGCTTCGCCGTGGCCTTTACGACCTGCCCTTTCTTGAACTCGAGGCGGATGTCTTTGATTACGTTGCCGTATCTGTAGAGCGGCATGTCGAAGTAGATTTTCCCTTCCGTCCCCCGCCAGTCTGGCGACGTGAAGAACTCGAACGACGGGATGTTCCTGCCGCTGCCGCCGAGCCACTTGCGCTTTTGGCCGAGGGTAATCCACAGGTCGGTCTCTTTGGCTTCTACGTGCAGACGCTTTATGGGGAGCTTGTTAAGCTTGTTGAGCATGCGCTGCATCTCTTTGAACACGCTCTTCCATTTGGCGACCGGGTTGGGCTCGTTGAGGAAACACGCCTTGGCGATCTGGCTCCAGTATTCGCGGACTGAGAGGCCGGCTTCGGCGGCCATCTTTTCGGTTGCGTAGAGGCAGAGCGTCCACGTGAATTTGCCCTTGTCTTCCTTTTCGTCGAGCCACTCGCGGAACGGCTTGGACGCGCGGTTTGACTGGAGCACCTTGGCCGGGTCGGCGTTCTTGAGGTACATGGGGTCTTCGTCGGCTACGATGCGTACCCAGTGGTCTATGTTGTCGGCGAGGCCGCGGTAGTACTTGTCGGGGAAGAACGAGAGCTGGTCGCTCGAGCCGTGCGTAACCTGCAGCAGCTTGAACTCGTCGTCTACGATGCTGACGATGGGGAAGCCGCCCGACGCCAGGATCGTTTTGTACATCTCCTTGGCAAGCGGCAATCCGGGCTTCTGGGTTACCATGTAGACTACGTCGCCTTTTTTGATTCCCGCCCCGCTGTTGAGGGCGAACTTGATCATCACCTCCGCGTACTTTTTCAGCAGCGCGGCGGGAGGGGTGTAGGCGGCGGGGGCGCTTTTCTTGCTGACCCTTTTCTTTACGGCTTTTTTCTTGCTGACAGCTTTGTTCATACATTGCTCCGTGTTTTTTATTTGTGGTACAGATACGTAATAATCACCCCATAAACAGCAGCGCCAGCACTCCCACTATCGCCGCGCCGCCGGCAGCGGCCGTGGCTATTATCGCCCAGGGGAGGCCGGATTTGGGCTGCGCGCCCGCCTCGCCGCCCTGCTTGGACGGCTCAGGCGGCACCCACTCCGGTATCGACTTCGGGTCGCGCAGGTAGGCCGTCAGTACGTCGTGCGGCGACAGGTCGGATATCTCCTGAAAGACGCTGTATATCTCCGCGCACATCTCCTCGGCGGTGCCGTGGCGGCCCGACGGTTCCACGCTCAGCGACTTTTCGAGAAGCCGCACGAGCTTCTCGGGGAACTGCCTGCCAAAGCTCGACAGCGACCGGTACTGCCCCTGCGACTTCTTCTGCACGATCTCGGCGAGCGTCTTCTGCGGGAACGCGCGGTTGCCGGTTACCATCTCGTAGAGCACGGTGCCAAGCGAAAATATGTCGCTGCGGGCGTCGAGCGGCTGGCCGGCCATCTGCTCGGGGCTCAGGTACACGAGCGTCCCCATCACCTTCGCGCCCACCGTGTGCAGACTCACTTCGCTGGGCCGCGCGATGCCGAAGTCCATCAGCTTCACGTCGCCGGATTTCGATATCAGAATGTTCTCCGGCTTAACGTCGCGGTGGATGAGCCCCTTGTAAATCTTGCCGTACAGAGTATAATCTTTGATGTGGGCGTAGTGAAGCGCCCGGGAGATGAAATAGGCTATGGCGAGCCCCGCCGCAAACGGCATCCTGCTGTCTTTGCCCAGCATGTCCTTGAGCGACACGCCGTCTATGAACTCGAGCTCGAGGTACGGTACCTGCTGCTCGGTGTAGTCGAGGTCGTAGATTTCGATGATGTTCGGGTGCCGGATGTCGGCCAGTATCTTGGCCTCGGTGAAGAACCGCTCGCGCGCGTCGGCCTTGAACCCCTGCTTGAGTATCTTGATCGCCCGCACCACCTCGAGCTCCCCGTGCCACACCTTGAAGACGCTCGCGCTACCCCCCTCCCCAATCAGCTCCTGGATGAGGTTGGGCCCAACCTTGTCGCCCACCTTGGGCATGACCGTAGGCTGCTCGTTGTACGGGTTGGCGACCGGGGCGCCAGGGTTCACGCTGTACCGCTGCTGGGATTTGGGGTCGAGTGAGTTGTTCATATCAGTAATATAATTAATTGCGGCAGCGGTGATGTATAATTTTTGGGGATTATATAGCAAATGTTAATTTATCGCAATGCCCAAAGCATTATGCCCCCCTTTTTTTCGCCTGTTGATACCCCCGGTACTGCATGTCGAAGATGTACCGCTCAGGGAGGCTTTCGTAATCCCCGCCTGTCTCGTATATTACCCGGCGGATAGACAGGGCCTGGCGGACGAAGTCGGCGGTTTGGCCGGCTACGGCTGGGGTGGGTCCCAGGCATATTATTCCTACGGGGGGATGGATGATGGCCAGGGGGCTGGGGCCGGAGAGGTGGACGTCCGTTATTCCGTCATCAACCCAGACCGGGAGGATGCGCGAGTACATCGGGTAGTCCGGGGTCATGGGCGGGTTGGTGATTATCTCTTTTCCCTCCGGCGAGTTGATCAGTTCGAGGACATCTGGCGTATTCAGTAATATCATGGATGTTTTGTTCGCCGGGATGGATTCTCTTATCGGCTTGGCGATCAGCTCGTAATTTTTTGATGATTCCGCCGCGGATACTGCCGCCCCCGGTGTGATCGACCGGGTGATTTTTGCCGATAAAAATTTTTCGGCTTTGTTGATGAGGCCGATCGTCAAATCATAAACCGCCCGCGCGCCATCCCCCCACACTATCAACCCGTGATGCGCGATGACCACCCCCGCGCACCCGGCATTCAACCGGGCGGCCTCCGATACCGCCTGCGCAAGGTCGTAGCCCATCCTCGCGTAAGGGATGACGGCAAGATCATCCCCAAAACACTCTTTCAAAAGATCCCGCCCGTTGACCCTGTTGACGATTTTTAATATTGCTACCGGGTGCGTGTGCGCTACGAGTTTTGCAGGTATAAAGGAGTGCATGAGGGATTCTATCGACGGCAGCCTGTCGCCCGGTACCAACTGATGGCTCTTGAACTCCCGCGCCATAACCTCATCATCAATCCCCCCGCTCCCCCTGATCCCCTCTAAGAAATCCAAGTCCATCGCGACAAAATAATCGGGCGTGAACAAATTAAGCGGAGTCCCCGACGCCTTAACGTACAGCGCGCGCCTCTCATTGCCGCTATTATCAACGACGATTTTCTTGACGGACGTATTCCCGCCGCCGTGCATCGTCAAATCATTTTCCGCGCCCAAAAGCGTTGTCGCATAAGCCATCCGCAGCAAATCACCATCTATCTTACCGGGACGGCCATCATACCGGGATAAATATTCCCCCTCGTCAACATCATCCCAGCGGTTAATCATTAATTACCCCTGCGCCTGAAAACCAGCGCCAGCAGCACCAAAAGCGCCAGGAGCGCGGCCCCGATCTTCAACGCCGGCGACGGTTTGAAGCTGAACCGTACGGTGCCCCCGTCCTCCCCGTACCCATTACCGCCATACACCGGCCCGTCTGTATGCACGCGCCCGGGCTCGCGGCTGTTCTCCATCGACCGCGAGATGATCTTCTCCGCCAGCGCCTTGTCCACGTTCGCGAACACCCGGTCCCCGGCGCGTTCATTATCAGTCGCCACCGCTCCCCCCCTTCTTCTTATAATACCTGTCGCGCGCGTTCGAGCGGATGTGCTCGCCGCGCTTGCCCAGCATCGAGTCCCATATCTCCTCCTCGTCCAGCTTGAAGAGCTCGTGCACAAGCTTCACGTAGCTGGCCGCGCCCTTGGAGTAGAGCCTGTGCAAAAACAGTACTTTCCCCTCGGTCACCACCTCGTCGAACACCGAGTCTACCGGGATGCGCGTGGCCGCGACCCGCCCGGGGAACATCGTGTTCAGCGCGGCGAGGAAGGTGTTCTGGCGGCGCACGGCGCGGTAGTAGTTGGGGATAATCTTGGTAATCCGCCCCCCCTGCGGACAGCGCGCCTCGAGGGTACGCTCCATCTCGACCAGCCCGTCCACCGCGAACTGCTTGAGCTCGGTGGGCACGAACACCTCATGGCACGCGTTCACCGCCGACGCCTGCAGGCGGTCGAGGCCGGGGGCGTTGTCTATAAGCACAAAGTCGTAGTACCGCTCTAACCCGCAGGCGCCTATGGCGTCGCGCAGGTGGTACGCGCCGTGCACCGCCCCGTCTACCAGGTCGGCGCAGGAGGTTACCATGTGCAGGTTGGGCAGCCCCGTCTTCACGACCGCGCTCAAAAGCGCCCGCGGCGCCTCGGCGGGAGCGGCCCGGTAGACGTCTAAGATATTGGGCTGGCGCACCCCGGCGTTCAAAAGCGACGAGAGGTTGTGCTGGCTGTCGTTGTCGAGGGCCAGCACCCGCGCGCCCGTAAGCGCCAGCGCCTGGGCCACGCTCCCCGTAAAAGTGGTCTTCCCCACCCCGCCTTTGTGGTTGAGAACTGAGATTATCTTCATATTAAGATAAAAGTAATATTTGGGTGCGGGATTTTAAAAATAATATGGTAAATGGGAATTTGGCGAAGCTAAAATCAAATTCTTATGGGATTATGTTTTGTCGCCACATTGAGCCGGCGTGGTACCGTTTATGGGGGAAAGGCGGCGGCCAGCGGCACAAGCGGCTCTTCAGAACCCATAAATTAACAACTCGGCCGCCGAACCATTAGCTCACGGTTGCGGAGCCCAGTTCGTACAGTGATGTTTGGAACACCCGGTAAGCGGCAAGGCCCACGCCCCAGGCGTGTTCCCCCCGGACTTCGATGGCGGTCTCCATGTTCCATTCCGATACCAACATATTGACCGATTCTCCTTTGTGTTTAGGCTACAGGCGCAGGATGTCGTCGGCCGTAAGCGCGTTCCCGCGCCTGCCGCCTCTCCGGTTCCCTGCCGCCATAAAACAGGCCAACGCGGGTGGAAACCAACGTCAAACAAAAATCATAGGAAAACGTTGATACATCAACGTACAATTTATTATTTTCATTTAATCTAAACTCAGAAACCGCTTTCAAGGGGATCATAGTATGGAATACCGCGAAATTATGCAGAAACAGGCGCTGGCGCTGGAGAACGTGGACACCGCTATCCAAAACTCCTCCGAACAGCAACTGCAGGCGATGGAACGGATGCAGGCCGGGTTCGAAAACGCCGTCAACATGCAGACCTTTGCCACGGTGGCCTCATCAACCGCGCTTGCCAAAACATTTCAAACCGGGCTTGGCGCAGTAAACAGCTCCATCAACCGGGGATTTTCCGATGTGAACAACTCCCTCGGTCTGGGCTTTTCCGTTATGTCACTACAGCTCAGATACATGACCTCCGAGGTTTCGGCCGGATTTAACAATGTCGCTACCGGGATCAATAAAATGTCCTTGGATATTTGCGACCGCTTAGATGCCCTCCAAGAGATTGCCAAATCTCCCCTTTATACCGAATTCCGCGAGCTTTACCGCCGCGCCATAGCTAATTATAACAAGGGATTTTTCGTAGATGTCATAACGGACTTAAAAACCGCCTTGGAGAAAAACAGAACCCACTATATCTCATGGTTCATGCTGGGGAAAACCTACCTGTTCGGCGTAAACGAGTTCGACAACGTAATAGACCTCGATCAGGCCATTGAGGCGCTGACCTCGGCAGCACGGTACATAAACCCGGATATCGGCGCAAACGCTGAAGCAAAGGCTTTGGCCGCAGAAATTTGGTTCTATCTTGGGGTGGCTAAATACAATAAACATAATGACCTTAAATCTCAAGGGAAAGAGGCTGATGCTAAAACCGTACTTGAAGGAGCGTTGCAGGCGTTTGAGAGATCATGCGGGTACTCTGAATCCATGCTGGCTCACTACAACGCTTCTAAATGCAAGGCTCTGACCGGGAACATTAGTGGCACTCTGAGCGACCTTGAGGCTCTGATATTAAAAGACCGAAATTACTGCCTGACGGCTTTTAGCGATAAAGATTTTTCTTCCATGCAAAATGATTGTCTCAAACTCATAGAACAAATGAAACATCGTGTTTTTGTTAAGGCGGAGGTAAAATACAGCAAGATTAAAAAGCTTGTTGAAGAGTTGGAAGCTTTGGATGGCTCTTTTAACGAATCTATTCCACAACTTGCCGAATCGTTGCCCTATTTTGATGTGTTGGATTGTAATAATGAATTTGATGATATGATTCCACGTATTGAACATTTGATTGTGGTACAGAAAAATTGGATGCAAAAACAGGCTGATGAGGAATCGGAACGACAACGTCAAGAGGAACAAAAACGGCAATATCGAGAAAAAAGGTGTTACCAAAAATTCAAAAAATATTATGATTGTATTTCTGTTGGAGGTTATCATACCGTCGGCTTAAAAACTGATGGTACGGTTATTGCCGTTGGGAAAAATGACGATGGTCAGTGTGATACCAGTAGTTGGCGTAACATTGTTGCTATTGCCGCTGAAAGTTATCATACCGTCGGCTTAAAAGCTGATGACACAGTTGTTGTCGTTGGGAAAAATGGCGATGGTCAGTGTGATACCAGTAGTTGGCGTGACATTGTTGCTATTGCCGCTGGAAGTTATCATACCGTCGGCTTAAAAGCTGATGGCACAGTTGTTGCCGTTGGGAA
>WQRV01000059.1 GCA_009786575.1 Chitinispirillia bacterium
GGAAATGGCGGGGCAGGTGGACGAGCCGGTCAAAAAAAAACGGAGCGAGGCCTTGCGAGCGTCTGTAGAAAAAAGCCGGGAAAATTTTTTATCCTTGCTATTTGGTGTGTCCGTAATATATATTATAGCAGAGTCGGAGTATCCCGTTCGCGGGGTGGGGGGGAACTACGTCAGGGTTGAGCTCCCCGGCTTGCGGCTTCCTAAGAACTCGCGGGTGCCGGTCGTCCTTACGGGCGAGGTTCGCGGGGGGTATTGTGTGGGAAAAGAGTGTAAACCAAACGTAGTTTTACATAATGGGGACAAAGAATCACTATGAGCCAGGGAAACGTAGGAGTAGCAGGGGCTAAGGACCGGATTGCCAAGATAGTCGAGGATGTTGACAGTCTGCCCTCCTTGCCGTCCATTGTCGTGAAGTTGATTGAGGTTGTGAACACCACCGACAGTTCGGCCGAAGACGCCGCCGAGTTGATCGAGAAGGATCCGGCGCTCACGAGTAAGATGATCCGCCTGGCAAACAGCGCGTTCTACGGGATTCCGCGGAGCATCTCATCGGTCACGAGCGCGGTGGTCGTTCTGGGCTTCAACACCATCCGGTCGCTGGTGCTAAGCGCCTCGGTGGCCAAGATGTTCAATGGCAAGCACGCGCTTGACATGGACAGTTTCTGGAAACACTCGGTCATTACGGCGATGTCGGCCAAGATCATAGTGCGCCACCTGATGAGCGTGCGGATGATGGATCCCGAAAGCGCCTTCTGCGCCGGCGTCCTGCACGACATCGGCAAGCTGATCTTCAGCCAGTACATGCCGGAAGACTACTCGGCGGTCTGCAAGTACGCAAAAGAGAAGAATATCCCGATAGTAGAGGTCGAAGACAAGGTGTTCGGCGTCAACCACGCCAAGATGGGCAAGATACTGGCCGACAGATGGTCGCTGCCGCTCGACCTTGAGTACGCGATCGTCCACCACCACGATCCCGAAAACGCCGACAAGGCCGCGCACCTGGCGAATATAATCCACCTGGCCGATATAATAACCCACAAACTGGGCTGCAACCTCTGGGATGGGGAGGTGCACATGCAGGAGAGCGTAAAGTGCCGCTCCGAACTGAAGATAGGCGATGCCGACTTCGCAAAAATCATGACGAATATCGAGAACTCGCTGGACAAGTCGCAGGAGTTTTTGGCGATGTTGCAATAGTGTTGGCGGCAATATTATGCTGATGGCATGGATCGGTCCCCCCGTGGGGGTGCAAAGGATATAATGGGATTTTTTGACCGTTTGAGGGACGGGCTCAGCAAGACCCGCTCCCAGATTACCGCAATCGTAAAGACCGGCGCGGCGCTCGATGAAGAGTTTTTCGAGACGCTCTCCGAGGCCCTCATAGCGGCTGACGTGGGCATAGACCTCGTTGACCGTATATTCGACGATTTCCGCGAAGAGATAAAGCGCAGGGGCATCCGCGCGCGGGCCGAGGCGTACGCGCTCATAAAGGAGATGCTCGCCGGGGACCTTACCGTCACCAAGGCGATGGAGGACTTCCCGCCCAAGCCGTGGGTAGTGCTCGTAGTGGGCGTAAACGGCGTGGGTAAGACGACGACCATCGGCAAGCTCGCGCAGGAGCTGCGTCAGGCCGGCAAAAAGGTAATGCTCGGCGCCGCCGACACCTTCAGGGCCGGCGCGATAGAGCAGCTGAAGATCTGGGCCGGCAGGACCGGCTCCGATTTCGTCGCCCAGCACGAGGGCGCCGACGCCGCGAGCGTGGCTTTCGACGCAATGGAGGCCGCCAGGAGCAGGGGGGCCGACGTGCTGATACTCGATACCGCCGGGCGGCTGCACGTAAAGGTCAACCTGATGAACGAGTTAGAGAAGATCCAGCGCGTCATAAGGCGCAATACCCCGCACGCACCGAACGAGATATTGCTGGTGGTAGACGCTACGACCGGGCAGAACGCGATGAAGCAGGCGGTCGTCTTCAACGAAGTCGTAAAACTGACCGGCCTTGTAATCACCAAGTTAGACGGCACTGCGAAGGGCGGGATCGCCATCGCGCTCACGAGGCGGTTTAACATCCCGATAAGGAAGATCGGCGTGGGCGAGGGAATAGACGATTTGCAGGATTTTGACCCCAAGGCATACGTCGAGGCGATGCTGGGCAGCATGGAATAACAGAAAAATATCAATTATACCGAAAGGAAAGCATTCAAAATGTCTCTCAAAAATTTTGTACCGTCAATTATGATAACAGTAGCGGCGGCTCTCCCCGTTTTGGCCCAGGAGGGTACTGGCGAAGGGGGGCAGCCGGGTCCGTTCGGCGGCAGTTTCCTGTTCATCATGCTCTCCATGATCCTGATCATCTACTTTATCATGATCCGCCCCGAGCAGAAGCGCCAGAAGGAGCGCACCAAGATGCTCTCCGCGCTCAAGAAGGGCGATAAGATCCTCACTATCGGCGGGATCTACGCCGTAATCCAGAACGTCAAGGACGCTACCTACATTATCAAGAGCGGCGAGGGCGCGGTGCTTGAGATTTCGAAGTCGGCGGTGCAGAATATCATTAACGACCCCTCCGCGGTCAAGGATATCGTTAAGGAGCCGGACGAGCAGGTTAAGGAGAAGGCCTGATTGATGTCATTTGCCGGTGTGGCTGCTGTTGGCAGCCACCGGCCGGTATTGCAGGGGCGGCTTTCAGCCGCCCGCGATCGGAGAAAAGATGCTGGAACTTTGTTACTATGGCGACGCAGTCCTGCGCAAAACCTGCCGTCCCGTCGAGAAGTTCGATGAGGATCTGGCCGCGCTTGTGCGGGATATGACCGAGACGATGCGCGAGGAGGACGGTGCCGGCCTTGCCGCCCCGCAGGTGGGCAAGTCGTTGCGTGTCATAGTCGTAGACGCGACCTTCGGCGAGGCCGAGCCGTATGTGCTTGTAAATCCGGAAATCACAGAGTCGTCCGAAGAGAAAATACAGGAAGACGAGGGGTGCCTCAGCCTGCCGGGGATCACGCTGCAGCTTACGCGCAGCGCCCGCGTAAGCGTAAAAGCGTTCGACGTAAAGGGCGAACCGTACACGATAGAAAATGCTGAGGGGCTTCTGGCCAAGGCGTTACAGCACGAGATGGACCACCTCAACGGGATATTGCTGATAGACCGCATCTCGCCGGTGCAACGCGCGCTGTTAAGCGGAAAACTGAAAAAAATTGCCGGGAAAAAGGAGTGAGCGGGGGAATCGATGGCAGATTCAGAGAGATATTCGGGGGTGTTTGCGGCCAGGCTCGCGCCTTTTTTGTTGATGTTGTTCGTGCTGATCTCTGCCTCCGGCTGCACCGGCTTAGGTTTCGTGCCCAGTCCGCGCGCGGTCCCGTCTCATCCGGCAGCGGATGCGCCGGTTGAAACGGTTAAGGCCGATACCGCAAAAGCGGCTGTTCCGGCAGCCGGTGCGCCTGCCGTTGACAAAAAACCGCACGGCAAGCCCCTTGGCGTCAAATCCGCCGGCCGGCGCGAAGCGGACTTCGCCGGCGTGTTCGACGAGTCTGCGGCGTCCGGCTTATCCGGCCCATCCGCGCGCCGCCTTTCGGTAAACACGCATAAGCGCCCCGTGCGGGTGATGCTGCGGCGCAATGCGAAGGATGCGGTGGTCTATTCGGCTGCGGCGGTGGATGTCCGCACCCCAGGCGCAAGCGCGGCATTGAGCGGCCGCATCCAATTAGAGGCTTCCGGCTCCGGCGCGCTCGCGACGGACGGCAAGGTGCGGAAAGAGCTGCGCCTGCCGTGTACCCTGCTGGTAAGCGCCGGCACCCACCTTATAGAACTCGGCGAAAACAGCTACAGGGGGGCGCTGGTAATCGTCTCTGAAAGTCCAAACGTCCTTTCGTTCATAAACGTCCTCGATGTCGAAGACTACCTGCGCGGCGTGGTGCCGCTTGAGATAGGGAACCTGGCCGAGGCCGACATAGAGGCGGTGAAAGCCCAGGCGGTGGCGGCCCGCACATACTCTTACAGAAAGATGGCTGCGGGTGGGCGAAACCTGTTCGACATGGTGGCGACGGTGGCCGATCAGGTCTACGGCGGAGCGAATGCCGAGGCCGCGGTCTCCGACGCCGCGATACGCCGGACCAAAGATATTATAATGGTTCACGAAAACGACATCGTCCGCGCCTATTACCACTCTACCTGCGGCGGCAAAACGGCCAGCATAGAAGACATCTGGGGAGGAGAAACCATACCCTACCTCCGCTCGCGGAGCGATACCGGCGCCGCCTCCAAACCGTTCTGCGCCGGCGCGGGCCAATCTTTCGCCTGGACCGAAACCTGGACCGAGCCGCAGCTTTCCGGCATAATAAGGCGCTACTCCGCCGAAGGGAGCCTCACCCCCCCGTTCACCAAAGGCAGCATAAAAAGCATAGAGATAGGCGAACGCTTCGGCTGCGGCAGGGTAAAAACAATAGAAGTGCTCTCCTCAACAGGCCAGACCCATACCGCCGGAGGCGACAAACTCCGCTTCGTATTCCGCCGCAACACACCCAACCGCCAGCCCCAAATCCTGCGCTCGTCAAACATAAACAGCATATCAATAAAAAATAACGAAATAACAATAACAGGCTCAGGCAACGGCCACGGGGTAGGGATGTGCCAGACAGGAGCGATAGCGCGGGCCAGAGCCGGCCAGAGTTTTGAACAGATATTACAGGCATATTATACAGGGATAACTATAAAAACAGTATCTCAGGATTAGAAATTTGGCTTTATGCTTACACTAACAATACTGCTTCTGTTCTGCGCCTTCTGCTCCTGGTTTTTTGCCGGGTGCGAGATAGGCTTTATATCCTGGAACCCGCTCAAGGTGGCCCACGCCGCCGGCCGCGGCAACCTCTCCGCCCGCATCGCCATGCGCCTCATGAACCACCGGGGCAAGGTGCTTTCCGTTATTCTCATGGGCAACAACGTGGTAAATGTGGCCGCCGCCATGGTTTTCGCCGCGCTTTTCATAGAGATCGACAAGGCCGTGGCATTAGACCTGACCCGCATCCCGTCGCCGGAGTCGTGGTTCCTCACGCCGTTTCTCATCATCTTCGGCGAGATTTTGCCCAAGTCACTTTACCGTACCTACCCGTTCCGCCTGACTATGAAGTTTATCCCCGCGCTGGCCGCTTTCTTCTACCTGATGAGCCCGGTACTCTGGCTGTTTGGGCTGGCGGCGAAAATCTTCGGCGTCTCCGGCAAGCGCGACGACGCCTCCCGCAACGCGCGGGTGCGCGAAGAGATTATCCTAATAGCGGTGGAGGGCGCGAGGCGCGGGACCATCTACGAGGGCGCCGACCTGCTTATGAAAAACACGCTCGGGATGACCGGGAAGCGGATAGGGGAGATCACCGTGCCGATAGAAGAGTGGAAGAGGAGCCGCGCCGTCTACAGGGAGTCGCAGATGCTCTCGGAATTTGGCGGGGACGGGGGGGCGTGTGCCGACGAGGTGGTGGTCTTTGACGACGGGCAGAAGGCACCCGCCGGTTACGTATCTCTGTTAGACGCTGCCGCTTACGCCGGCGACGAACTCAAAACCTTCGGCTCTCTCGTAAAGCCGCTCCCGCGCCTGAAATGGGGGATGGGGGTACTCTCCTGCCTGCGAAGGATGCCGCCCGATTCGCCGAGGTACTATTCCGTGGCCGGGGACGGCGGTATAGTGGGAATATTAGACAAAATGACGCTGTTCGAGGCAGCGTTCGCGAAGAGCGCTTCATAGGCCTTCCTGCCTCCCCTTGGGACATATAGCGGCCAACAGGCAGAGGTGCGCCGCCCGGCAGGTAGGCAGGAAATGGGAAAATTTTTCTCAAAAGAGCCTTGATTTTTGCCGGGCAATATATTAAATTACAATCTATTGTAACTATTTTCAGTAAAATGTTGATTTTTTGATGGTTTTGTATATATAATTAAAGTAGGTGGAGTTGCAGGATTTAAGAAGTTGTGAAGTTAAACTAAAATGGTGTGAAAACACGGAGAAAGACGACAATATATGGGGAAGCGCAAATTTAACCTGATCCTGGCCGACACTAACGAGGCGAAGAACGCTCGCCCGGTTGGTCTCCCCCTGCCGCTGATAGTGGTATTGCTGGCGGTAGGGCTGGTGGGTCTGGCAGGTTTTGGGCGTATTGTGTACCTGGGGGCGAATTACGCCCTTACACTGTACGATGCGGTTGAGCAGCGGAATGAGAGTAACCGGCTGAAGGGCAAGATAGAGAGTCTAGACAAGTTTGTGAGGCAGGAGACGGAGTCTATTACCAGCCTTGTGGAGTACGAAGACAATGCGCGCCTCAAGTACGGTTTAGACGCTATAAGCGGTGATGTCCGCAAGGCGGGTGTGGGCGGGTTCCCTTCGCGTGAGGATGTCCTTTATTCGTCGATGACCGATCCTTTGATAGTTCGGGCGGAGGCGCTGCGTTTGCAGACATCGGCGCTCAACAATCAGGTGGAGTTGCAGGAGACCACGTTCACGCAGGTAGCGGAGAGCGTGCAGAAGGTGCACGGCAGCTTGTCCAAGCGCCCGTCAATATGGCCGGCGAATGGGCGCATTACTTCTACATTCGGCTACCGTTTCCACCCGATTTTGGGGCTGCGCCTGATGCACGAGGGGATAGACATCGCGAATCAGATTTGGACGCCTATCTATGCCACGGCCGACGGGATCGTGAAAGAGGCGAGTTCCCATACGCAGTTCGGGAACTGCGTAAAGCTCAGCCACGACAACGAGACGTACCTGACGCTTTATGCTCACATGCAGAAGCTCGCGGTTACGCAGGGGCAGGCTGTGAAGCGCGGCGATGTGATCGGCTACTTGGGCAACACGGGCCGCAGCACAGGGCCGCACCTGCACTACGAGGTTCGCAAGGACGGCAATTTGGTTAACCCTATGGACTACATTGTGTCTATAGATCAGATTGTGGATTAGAGGCCCGCTTGCGGGTTTTGCGAGGTTTGGCCGGCGGGGAGGACACCCAGCCGGTCTTTTTTTACAGGTGTTTGAACTTCTCTTTGGCGCTGTAGAGTTGGGATATGCGCACCGACATTTTGTCGTCTACTACGGTAATTTCCCCTTTGGCCAGCATTTTTTTGCTTATGAATACGTCTACGGACTCGCCGGCCATGCTGTTAAGTTTGACCACTTGCCCCTTCTTCATTTTTAGCAGTTCACGGACGCTCATCTTCGTCTGGCCGAGCTGGACGGTGATGGGGACGTTTACGTCGAGCAGCATGTTCATGGTATTTGCCATGGCCGGATAATCTCCTGTATTGGTATTGGCGGCTATTGCGCTATTAAAGTAAATATGTTTTTTGGCATGGCCGAAAAACAAAAAAATTCCATAATATAATAAAAATATTTGAAACTGTTGGGGGAAGATTGTATATTTATATTGTGGTGTTGTATACTTGTCGTCACGCGGAGCGTACTTGATGGATGAGCCTAATGGGATTACGGTCAGGCATACAGCCGACAGGATGAAGGCGTTTGTCTCTTTGTCTGGGGCGTTTGGGCCTGTTACGGCGGGCGCGGTGCTGACCGAGCTTTTGCACAAGGGTGTGGTGCACGGGTTGAATACGGCTGTTATCCACAAGCTTGTTGGGTTGCAGTTATTTGATAAATTTGTGGAGGTTGCTGCGGGGACGGTTGCGTCGCCCGGCGCTGACGGGCGTATTGAGGTGTTGGTTTCCGGATTTAAGCCTGCCGCCGCGTTGGCCGCCCTTGTGCCGGGGCGGCAGGCTAAGCCGGTGCCGCTGTGTGATTTTTTGCTTGTGAAGGCCGGCGCAGCGCTTGTGCGGCGTGTGCCGCCGGTGCCGGGGAAAGACGGGATGGATATCTTTGGGACCCCCATTCCCGCACCGCCGGTCAAAGACGCGGAGCTTTGCGGCGGGGCAGGGACGGCGCAGGTGCCCGGTGATCCCGATACGCTGGTTGCCGGGTACGACGGCGTGTTCAAGTTTGGAACCGGCAGCGAGGCGGAGGTTAGCCGGTACATGGATGTTGCAGGCGACCTTACTAAGGACATATCGTTTGAGGGTACGGTAAAGGTGGGCGGTGCAGTGCATACCGGTTATGCGGTGGACGCGTCCGGGTCGCTCTTGATAGCGGGAGAGGTTGAGGGCTGCGTGTCGCTCAAGTGCGGCGGCGACCTGGCGTTGCGCGGGGATGTGCGCGGCAGCGGCCTCACGATAGAGTGCGGCGGGAGCGTGCAGGCGGTCTCCTTAGAAGGCGTGAACCTGACCGCCGGCGGCGGCGTCACGGTGTCGGGAGGTATTGAGGAGTCGATTATAAACGCCAAGGGGGTAGTGAGGGCGCGTAATATTTCGGGCGGCAGCGTTACCGCGGCGGGGGGCATATACGCGTCGCAGGTCGGCAGCGATTCCAGGCCTGCTACCATACTTGATGTTGGTGTGGCATACCGCTACGTAACGGAGCGCGACAGCGCGAAGGGCAGGATAAGCACGCAGGCCCTGTTGGCTGAGGGGTACATCTCCGAGCTATGCTGCTTCGTACGCGACCAGATGGACAGCGAAGGGTTTATCCCGCCGGGCGCGATGTCGCGCTACGAGCGGCACCGGCAGGACCTTACGGCCTCGCTGGCCGAGCGCCGGGATTTGGAAAAGAACGTAGAAACTTTAAATAGCCGGCTGAAAGAGGTGGCGGGGTGTTGCATAATGGCTGGTGAGGTACACCCCAACGTGGCGTTGCGGCTTGGGTTTTCGGAGCAGCATGTTAGGGAGGTGCTCAAGAACGTCTGCATGAAGCCGTCGGGGATTGATGGTTAGGCGTTTTTTGCGATGGCGTTTGATTTTGAGCGGCGGCGTTAAACAACGCGCGGGGGAAGGCGGAAATAAAGCGGAAATGTGGATATCAACATTATAGATGTCGGAGGCTTAATGTCCGGATGTAAGTGTCGGGTTTCTGGGGGGGAGGAGCGGGTGTTTGGGCGGTGGGTTGCGGCCGTTGCCCTGACGCTCTGCGCGTTGACCGTCTGGACGGCGCACGCTCAGGACTCCGGCGAGTACATACACTACAGGCTGGCGGTGCAGTACAAGAACGAGGGGAAGCACGATCTGGCGATAGAGGAGTTCCGGAAGATGCTGGCGGCTTATCCCAACCACTACAACTCGTACATGCAGCTGGCGCAGATCTATGCTGCGCAGGGCAACCACCGCTTAGTGATCTACAATCTGCAGCGTGCGCTGGTCTTCAACCCCGGCTGGGGCAGGGCGCAGCTGATGCTGGCCGAGGCATACGCGGCCGACGGGCAGTTCGACCGGGCCGTGCGGGAGTACCAGCTTTATCAGGACGGCACGGATCCTATTCTTCGCGACAGCATTCAGACGGTTATAGACAGGCTGATGGACAGGATGAGGGGCGCCCCCCCGTCGCCGGCGCCAAAAACGGCGCAGCCTAACACCGCGTCCGCGCCGGCCAAAACGGCGCATGCCGTGCAGGCGCTGCCCCCTATAAGTCTTGACCCGAAGGCCGAGGAGGCGATGAAGAAAGTCATGTCGCTCTATGAGCAGAAGAAATACGATGAGACGATCGCCGCGGTGAACGAGGTCAGGGCGATACAGGCCAACCATCCCGGCGCGTATTATTACGCGGGGCTTGTACGCGAGCAAAACAAACAGATTGATATGGCGGTGATCAACTACCGCAAGGCGTTAACACACCCGGTTTACGGCCACGACGCCGCCGCCCGCCTGCAGCGGCTGTCTCCGGCACAGGCGCCGAGGCCGGCGCAGCAGCCGGCGGCATCCGCGGCTAAGCCGGCCTCGGCTGCGTCCGCACCGGCGGACTCGGCGGCAAAGCCGGATACCGCGGTAGGCTTGCCCGAAAAGTATGCCCAGATAGAGGTTCGTATCGACTCCATGCTCTCGATGATGACGATCGACACCCTCACCGATACCGGGCAGAAGATTTTGGCGGCTATAAAGGCTTTTGCCGATGGCCGCTACGACGACGCACTGCGCGAGTTCAAGCGCGTTCTGGCCGAGAACCCCAACGGCCCGGTGGCCGCGCACTGCGTGTACAACATGGGCATTTGCTACTATAAGATGCGCCTCTTCAAAGACGCCGAGAATCAGTTCCAGTCGTTCCTCGACCGGTTCCCGAGCCACCGCTTTGGGCCGCGCGCGGCGTTCTTTCGGGCGTGCACCTTTCAGGAGCGCGGTGACTACGCAGTTTCGGAGCGGCGGTTCCGCGAGTTTATCCTGAACAACAGGCGTCACGAGTGGGTGGGCAGGGCCTACGAGCGCCTTGGCGACAGCTACGTAGACCTGGAGCAGTACAAGAACGCGATCGATGCCTACACGCAGGCGCTCGCCGCCGCGGCGACCCCGGCCGACAAGGTCATCCTCAACTACAAACTCGGCAGCGCCTGCGTGAGCATGGGCGAGAACGGGCGGGCAATACCCTACTTCAGCGCTGCCGTGGATGCCGGCGAGAAGAACAACGTATTCATGCGCGTGCCCGACAGCTACTACAAGATCGCCGACATAAGGTTTCAGCAGAAAGACCAGGCATCGGCCCTCGACCACTACAAGCGGGTGACGAGGAAGTACCCAGCGTTTCAGGAGACGCCGTGGGGATTGTTCCAAATAGCCGGTATTCACCGCAATATGAAGCAGTACCGTGAGGCCGTAGATACGTACCGCGAGCTTATGCAGAGGTTCCCCGACGACTACTGGGCCAAGCAGGCGCAGTGGAAGCTGGAGGATACGATATGGGAGCACGAGAACCGGGCGGCGAAAAGATGATTATTTAAAACACGATTAAATATTATACCCGCGCCGCCCTGAGGCTGCACGGCAGCCGTGATGCCGCCGGCGGGCACAGGCATAATATTTAATCGTGGGATCTATAAAAGAACGGATTATCATTGAATAACTTAACGCGGGATAATAAAATTATAATTAATGAGCTGCGCGCGTCGTTCGAGCGCCAGCTGGCAGTATACAAGGAGCTGCGGGATTTCGTGCGCAGCCACATGAGCAAGGTGGTCCTGTCGCGGGGCGACGCCGGGGTGCTTACGGTGGGCCTCGATAAAAAGATGCGGCTTATAGGGAAGATCAACGAGGAGAGGGCGGGCATATCCGGGCACTTAGAGTACTGGCAGGAGCACCGGGAAGCGCTGGTAAACGACGTTAACGCGGCGCTGTTGAATGATGTCCTCAATCAGACGGAAGCGGTCATAAAGGAATTTTTGACCGAAGAGGAGAAGCTTAAGCAGTACGTGGAGAAGATGTGTAAAAAGTAGGTTTTACTCTAACGATACGGCAGGGCAGGGTTTGACGGATGACGGAAACGGCGCAGGCAGGCGGCAACATACCGGTAGAGGCGTTTGAAACCCTCAGGCAGGCGTTTGAGGATTTTCAGGCCCGCTCCGACCAGCTCGAGCGCGCGTATCTGTCCATGCAGGATGACTTTAAAAAGGTCAATCTGGAACTTGAGCGCAAGAACGCGGAGCTGGAGAGCAGCTTAGCCAAGCGCGAGGCGCTTGAGAGGCAGCTGCAGCAGGCGAGCGCGATGGCGGCGCTGGGCGAGATGTCGGCGACGGTGGCGCACGAGATACGCAACCCGCTGGGCGCGATGGGCATTTGGGCGGGGCTGCTCGAAAGGGACCTCGACGCGCAGGACCCGCGGCGCAAGACGCTGGGCAAGATAACGGACGGGCTGGCGAAGCTAAACAAGATCGTCACGAACCTGCTCGTCTACACCCGGCCTATCGCCACGGATTTTCGGAAGGTGCGGCTGAGCGCGCTTTTGGAAGAGATAGTCGATTTTACTGAGATTGAAATCGGGCGGCTCGGGCGCAATATTACCGTAGAGAAGAAGTTCGGCGACGCGGGCGGTCTGTACGTTATGGCCGACCCGGAGAAGATAAATCAGGCGACCATAAACATCTGCCTCAACGCCGTGCAGGCGATGGAGGACGGCGGGACGCTTAGCGTGGGGATTGAGAAGGATAGCGCCGAAGACGGAAAATATGTTATATTTACGATAGCGGACACGGGGCCGGGCATAGACCGTGAGCACTTAGACAAGATCTTCGTCCCGTTTTTCACGACGAAGGAGGACGGCACGGGCCTCGGTCTGGCTATTGTGAAGAAAATCATAGAGTTTCACGGCGGAAGGATCGACATAAAGAGCGAGCTCGGTGTCGGTACACAGGTCAGTTGTTATTTGCCATCTGTTCAAGGGTAAAGAGGGAGCCATGGAAGAAAGAGTGAGAATTTTGGTTGTAGACGATCTGGCGGAGCCGCGCGAGGCGATTGAGGCGGCTTTGGGCCGGCGTTACGAGATCCGTACGGCATCGAGCGGCCCGGCGGCGCTTGAGCTCTTTGGGGCCGAGCCGTTTGACCTCGTGCTCTCCGACTACAACATGCGGCCCATGAACGGCATCGAGCTGCTCGAACAGGTGAAGCGGCTCAACCCCGACGTACCGTTCATCATCTTCACCGGCAAGGGCGACGGCGTGCGCACCGCGGTAGAGGCAATGATGAAAGGGGCCTACACCTACCTCGAGAAAGACCCGGCCATACTCGAAACGCTCGAGCTCATGGTGGAGCGCGCGCTGCAGTTCCGCTCGCTCGTCTCCGAGAACAAGGAACTCAAAAACGAGCTCTTAAACAAGTGGGACTTCGTTGGCGGCGCGCCCAAGCTCATGGAGGTACGCAAGTTCATAGAGGCGGTGGTAGGCAGCCGCGCTACGGTGCTCATCACCGGCGAGACCGGCACGGGCAAGGAGCTCGCCGCGAGGTGGATCCACTACAACAGCCCGCGCCGCCCCGGCCCGTTCATCAAAATAAACTGCGCCACGCTCCCCGAGGGGCTCGTGGAGTCGGAGCTCTTCGGCTACGAGAAGGGCGCGTTCACCGGCGCCATCAAGAGCAGGGCCGGCAAGTTCGAGGCGGCCAGCGGCGGCACCATACTCTTAGACGAAATAGGCGAAATGCCCATGCCCGCGCAGGCGAAACTGCTGCGCGTAATACAGGAACGCGAGGTAGAAAAGGTGGGCGGCGACAACCCGGTTCAAATCGACGTGAGGATTTTGGCCGCGTCCAACCGCAATTTAGAAGAAGAGATCAAAAACGGCCGCTTCCGCGAAGACCTGTTTTACCGCCTCAACGTTTTCCATGTACAGCTCCCGCCGCTGCGCGAGAGGAAAGAGGACATCATAAAGCTCGCGCACCACTTTGTAGGCAAGTACAACGAGGAGGACGGCCTGCGGGTCGAAGGGTTCGACGAAGGGTGCGAAAAAATGCTGTTGGCCTACGACTGGCCGGGCAACATACGCGAACTGGAGAATACGATCCAGCGCGCGGTGATCCTCACGCGCACCGGCAAGATAATGCCCAAAACGCTCACGTTTCTCGAGGGCGGCAAAGCGCCGGGGCCGGGCGGCCAGGGCGGCGCCGGGTTTGAGGCGGGGATGACTATCGCCGACGCCGAGAAGGAACTCATAATAAAAACGCTCGAATACTGCGCGCAGAACAAGACCAAGGCGGCGGATATGCTGGGGATATCTATCAGGACGCTGCGGAATAAGCTGAACGAGTACAATATGGGCGTGCAGGACGATGGGGATGAGGGGTAATAGGCCGCCCGAATCATTAGCCCCAATAATAGTATTCGCCGCCCGGCATTAGCGGCGTTTGCCTTGGCGGTACGCGGGTAAGTCAAAACCGGTATAGGGGGGTGTTTTGGAACTTTTTTATATTATTATCGTCCCCGCAATAATCATTGCGGCAATATCGGCTGTTGTGGCCTCAATAGCCGTTAAAATAGCGTTGAGGAGAATTAATGCCGAAAACTCATTGCTTAGCGATGAATTAGACGATATAAAAAAAATCCTGCGCAGCAACACAGCCAGATTGTACGCGCTGGAGCAAGAACGGAAAAATACCGCATCCGCAGAAGAAACTTGCCATGACGACCAATACATAGAAATCATTAAACCGTCTGATGATTTGGCCCCCGCGTATGTCGCGGCGCCAAAACCGGAAGAGCCCGCGGAAGACTTTTATATACCGGTTATCCCGGAACCGGTTATGACGGTGGAATCTGTACCCGAAGAGCCCGCGAAGAGCTTTGAGTCTGTGCAAAGCCTTGAAATACCGGATACCCCGGAACCGGTTATGACGGTGGAATCTATACCCGAAGAACCCGCGAAAAGCTTTAAGTCTGTGCAAAGCCTTGAAATGCCGGATATACCGGCGTCAGCCATGACTATGGAAAACTGGCTGGGCAAAAGGGTATTTGGGATAATCGCCGCCGTTTTAATCTTTATAGGCTTAATATATCTGGGGACCCTTATATACGACAAACTGGGCGACCTCGGCAAAATAGCCCTTATGTACCTGTTCAGTTTTGCAATGACGGCCGCCGGAGTTGCTCTTGTAAAAAAGACGCGCAATTATTTCACGTTCGCCCTTGCCGGCTGCGGCTGCGGCGCGCTGTTTATCTCGACCCTCATGGCGCATATTTATTTCGGCAAAATTCCCGACTATACGGCCTTTTCTATTCTTTTGGGATGGACGGCGGCCATGATGCTCCTGTCCCGGCTTATGAAAACGAGCCTGTTCAGCGCGATAGCGCATATCGGGATGGCTATATCGCTCTGCTTCGCGTTTTCTTCCGGGATGTCGTACGAAAAACTTGGATTGATACTTGTTTATCAGTGGGTAGGCATAGCCGTCATCGTTGCGGGTAATTTTTTCTTCTGCAGGCAGACCTATCTCCCGGGCCTTTTAGCGTCGTTTGCGCTAACGCTCATCGGCAGCCTGTTTATGATGGACAAATTGGGCAGGTTAGATATGAACGGCCTGATATTCGCGGCCTATGCGGGGCAGTTCGTCATCACCTCATTTTTGTCGTACTTCCTTACCGTATACGCGATAAAGTCGTTTAAGGAAGAAGTGCCGGACTTCGCTACGGCTGTTCATGCCGTCAGTAAGCTTTTATGGTTAGTATCACTGTCAATAAACGTGATCACCCCGCTTTACGCCTTTTATAAATACTGCGTTGGCGGCACCGGACATATCGACGCGGTTTTATGCCAGACTTTAGCCGGATTTGTGATTATAGCCGTACACGCGGCAATAACCGTAGTAATGAGCAAAAAGTACGGTTTACGCAAAGGCCTCGAAACGGTTTCAATCTCGTTTCTCAGCGTTTTTTCGTGCGGGCTTTTGGTCTACCGGGTGCTTGAAGCCGAGACCTTTATAAGCTGCCTGTTCGCGCTTGCCATAGCCATGTTTGCGCTTTACAGGCTGTGCCGGAACAAGGTCTATCTTGTATTGGCGAATATATGGATATGCGCGGACGTTCTGCTGATGATACCGGGCGGTTACAAGAGTATCTACGCTATCTTTCAGCCGTTGCCTGTTTTGTATCTCGCGATGATACTCGCTTTGATGGCCGGGCAGATGTTTTGCCTCAGAAAAGAGGATAAAACCTCGGATAATTTTCATAACCCGATGGTAAACGCAATGAAGATAACCGCGTATATATTAACCCACGTATCGCTGCTCGCGTTCTTTATCCATGATTTTTATTCGCCCTGGGGCCGCATCGAAAATTTATTCGGATATGATATTTACATTCACTACTATACTATCAGAAGTGCGATTTTCATTACGGCGGTTCCGCTTATTCTGAACCTAACGCTCTTTTCGCTTAAATTTGAGAAAACGTCAGCCGCGCTGAACTGTATTATGAGGATAACGACGGTGATTATTCTCTCCTTAACCGCGCTGCTTATCAATTCCGACATAAATCAGTTTCTGTCGGCCCTTACTCTTGCGGCAAGCTTTCTTTTTGTGTATGCCATGGCGCGTATAAGTGTTAAGGAAAACAGTTCATTCTCCGCTATTTCGAGGGTAGGCGAGCTGATTATCATTTTTGGCGGCGTTTTTTTCATCAATTCCGGCATAAATCAGTTTCTGTCGGCCCTTACTATTGCGGCAAGCTTTCTTTTTCTGTATGCCGTGGCGCGTACCGGTGTAAGGGAAAACAGTGCATCCTCCGTTATTTCGAGGATAGGCGAGCTGATTATTATTGCGGGCTGCGCCGTTTACGTCAATTCCGGCATAAATCCGCTTCTGTCGGTCCTTACTCTTGCGGGCGGATTTATTTTCGTTTATGCCGCGGGGCGTACCGGCGAGAAGGAAAACAACTGGCACGCCGTTATTTCGAGGGTGGGCGAGCTGATTCTGATTGCGGGCTGCGCCGTTTACATTAATGCTTTGCCGCGGCCGGTTTTGGGCTTGCCGGTAGATTACGCACTAATAGCCGCATGCCTTGGCTTCGCGTTTTTGCCGCTTAGAGGGCTTATGGACAACAAAACCGCAAGCCCCGCGTCTATTATTACGGAATTTAACGGGTTTATCCTCATCGTATCGTCTACAATCTATATTATCAATAAAGATAACCGGCTTATGGTTTCGCTCATTGCGCTTGTCAGCCTTATATTCTTAACTCTGAGGGCGGCAGTTGTTGACCGCGGCGGGGAAAAGGGCAGAATGTCTGATATTACCGAAGTGGGCGGGGCAGTTATCATAGCGGCCTGCGCATGGTATTTCGTGAATGGAGGCGAAGCGCTCGTTACCGCGTTTATGGTTTTGCTGTGCTGCGTGTTCGCCTGTATTTTTGGAAATATAAATATCAAAGAGCGCGGGAGCCTTTCAATAGCCTCGCGCATCAACGAGGCCGTCATACTCGCGGCGGGCGGATATTATATTGCGAACCTGAGCGAGCCGTCTAAACCGGAGCTGATATTCGCCTATGCGGCAATAACCCTGTTAATTTTCGCGCTGGCGTTTATAAGGATAAACAGGGACATTACGGCGAACAGCCACCCCCTGATACACCTGTATCTGGGAATTAAGTTTACCGCGCTGACCCTGTGCGCGGCGCATGGCTTTACCTCGTGGCTCGAACAGGGATACATTCTCAGCATTATAGTTATGGTAACCGCCCTCGTATGCGTCCTCGCCGGCTTCGAGTTCAGAGCGAAGCCGCTGCGCGTCTACGGGCTCGTGATGACGATGATCTGCGTGGCGAAACTCGTAGTAGCGGACGTGTGGGGGGCAAGCACGCCCATGAGGGTCATCGCGATGATATCCGGCGGGCTGATATGCTTCGCAATAAACGCCGCCTACAGCTACGCGGTTAAACAGCTCGACAAAGCCGCGGTGCAGCCGGATCCGGACCCGGAGCAAGGATAATTTTTTAAAAAATTGACAGGCGTAATGCCGTAATGTATATTGGATTGCAGGTAATTCGGCGTTGCACATTTCAACAATTCAAAAGCAACGGAGGTTGCAATATGGACAGGGTAAAGGGCTTAAGTTTTGGAGGGCCGGCGCGGGGTTGGATTGTTGCGGGGGCGATTTCTGTAATGATGGTGTTTGTTGGGTGCGGAGGGGACGATGGAGGTAATAATAATCCCGGTAATCAGGGCGGTGGCGGTGGCAACCAGTTTACCCCTAACATAAACTATGACTCGCTTACGGACACAAGGGATGGTAAAACGTATCGTACGGTGGTAATCGGCAGTCAGACGTGGATGGCTGAGAATTTGAATTACAACGCGAGCGGGAGTGCTTGTTACAATAACGCGCCTGACAGTTGCGCTAAATACGGCCGTTTGTATAATTGGGCAACGGTAATGAACGGGGCGTCAGGTTCAACATTGAGTCCCAGCGGGGTTCGGGGTGTTTGTCCCGAAGGCTGGCATGTACCGAGTGATGATGAGTGGGCGACTCTTGTGAAGTATGTTGATCCTAATGCAGATTCAGGGTGTTGCTATAACATAGCTGCAACCAAGTTGAAGTCTAAGAGTGGGTGGAATGATAACATAAACGGTACCGATGACTACGGCTTTTCGGCCCTGCCCAGCGGCTACTGCGGCATCGACGGCGATTTCTACAGTGCCGGCAACTACGGCTACTGGTGGAGCGCTACTGATGAGGGCGTAGCCACGGTCGCAAGGAGCCGGGACATGATGTATTACTTCGCCTACGTGGGGAGTGTCCCAAAATCTGTGTAAACTACCGTCATGGTGTTAAAGATCATGCTTCTATTGGAGAGCCGCACCTACGTTTAGCTGCACCAATAGTATAAATA
>WQRV01000060.1 GCA_009786575.1 Chitinispirillia bacterium
CCGCTGCACTGCTGCAAATAGCCCTTGGAGATGTAGATGAACTCTTCGGGTATAACCTTATCGGCAACAATCCGCCCCTTGCCGTAGATATCCGCCAGAAAACAGTTTAAAGCGTTGACCCTCTGCACAAGCCCCTTGCTTAAAACGGCAAATTCGCCGCGGGCGATGACGCGCGGAATGGGATCGTAGGGAAAGAGCTGTTCGATGAACTCCCCGTTCCTGTAAATCCCGAATTTGACGCCGTACCTTGTCATGAGCTTGTTGATCTCATGAACCGCGGTCATAGAGAGTCTGTCCATTTTTGTATCCATCCCTTCCAAATGAAAAAGGCGCACGTCCCCGCATAAGGGAACGCACGCCTTTGTGCACTGCAATAATATAGATATTTAACTGCTATCCGCCGCCGCAGACGGGTATCCCCCGCCTTATGCCGCTGTTTCTTTCAATTTATAGATTAATATAGATTATGGCAATTACAGTGTCAAGATTTTACTGTATTTTTTTCTCAGTTGCATGTCACCAATACAGACATTTATATTTTCATTTATACAAATTGTCTGCAACGAACATAACAAATACTACCGAATCATGCCAACCGGCCCAAATCTTCCCCGCCTCAAATCCCTGCCAAAATGACCGGCAGGGCGGCGATTACAAGGTGATCGTTACTGTACGGATTTTAGTTCAGGAAGCAGGTTAACAGCTTGATATTACGCTCTTTACATCCTCAGCCTGGATGCCCGTAATCGCGGCGTTTTCGCTATCGGGCAGAAATATCGCTATAGCGCTATCTTACCTCGATCCAGCGGGCCAGCGTGTTTCCCCATTCGTCAACCACGGTAATCAGGTGCCGTCCCTCACCCGGTGTGACGCTCATTTGGTGGAAGTACTGTGTGGATCCAAGATATTGCTCATTAATATGCCAGTAAACGACGGCGTTCGGCTGCCGGTGCGCCAGTTCCAGCGCCAAGGCGCCTACGGAACCGTCTAACTGCTTAGACAGGCGGACGGGGTTGTGGGTATTCGGGTAGATAAACTCCATCGGCCTGACGGCAGGCTGATGGCCGGTGCACAGCGGGTTCAGGGGCGGCAGCGCCTTGTAACCCGGATGGCGCTTTTTGTAGTACCACTCCTGAATCGGCGGCAGGACGAACCATGTCTTTTTGACCATCTTCTCCGCCGGGTAGCAGTTCGCGTACACGCGTGATTTTTCATCTTCGGAGAGGTAGACGACGGTGTGATACGTGCAAGCCTCCGTTCTGAATCCGGCCTGTAGAACCGGTCTCTTCTCGGTATCGTCGCAGTGGCGCCCCGCCAGATGGCCGCTCGTCTTGCAGATTTCAGTCTCCTCGAACGCGCTGGCCGGCATGTCAAACCACGACGTGTGCCCCAATAGGTTAAATATATCAAACATCGCCAGCGCGGATGTCCCCGTGCCGGTTAATCCGGCCCGCCCCTCGCCGCTTGCGTTGCCCGTCCACACGCCCACCACGTACTCCGGCGTTACGCCCACCGCCCAGGCGTCCCGGAAGCCGTAGCTTGTCCCCGTCTTCCACGCTACCTTGCGCATGGACGGGATGCTCTTCCAGTCAATATCCTCGGGGCGGTTCACGTGGATCAATGCCTCCAGCGTCTGCCAGGAGGCCCCTGCGCTAAAGACGCTCGACTCACCGCCGGAGAACAGCGGCACCTGTCCCCAATCGAACTTATCGCTCCGCTGCTGCTCGCGGATATTGAAGAGTACGGATTGCGCCATGCGAAGGTACGCAACGCTTGTCTCCCACAGCGTTACTTCGCCGCCGCCTAAAATCAACGTCAGCCCGTAGTGGTCCGACGGGTATTTGAACGTACTGAAACCCGACTCCCGCAGGTCCGTCAAAAACTTCGCGACACCGTACTGCTTCAGCATATTGACAGAGGGAAGGTTGAGGGATCGCGACAGCGCCAGTCTTGCGGGTACCGCGCCGTCGTATTTAAGGTTGTAATTCTGCGGCTGAAACCCATCGGCCATGACCGGCACGTCGGGGATCAGCATCTCTGGGAGGAGCTCCCCATCTTGCAGCATCAGCTGATACAGAAACGGTTTAAGGATACTGCCGGAACTGCGCGGAGCCTGGATAATGTCTACGTGAGAGCCGAACTGCCCGCTTTCGAAATTCACGTTGCCGCAGTACGCCATCACCTCGCCCTTCTCCACGTTGAACACTACCGCGGCGATGTTTTGGATTTTGTTCTGGGAGAATTCGTCGTTCCAGCGCTTCAAAACACGCTCAACCTTGATCTGTAAGGCTGCGTCGATTGTGGTAATATGCTTCCTGCCTGGACGGCCGGTCTGCAGATTACTAACTGCGTGCGGCGCTAATTGCGGCAGGGGAAAAGGTTCATCCGGCAGAGGCTCATCCAAAGCCAGCCGCAAGGTGATTTCGTCCATTTTGCCCTGTTCGTATAATCTAGTGATTAAGCGGTTTCTCTTCTGGATGAGAGCGGAGCGGTTCTTGCGGATGTGCATTGCGGAGGGCGCGTTCGGCAATACTGCGAGCAGTGCAGCTTCCGACCACGATAATTCTGTGGACGAGTGCCCGAAGTATCTCCAGGAAGCGGCGTCAATCCCCATAACATTACTCCCGAACGGCGCGTGGGAGGCGTATAGCGAGAGTATCGCCGCTTTACTGTGCGTCAACTCTAACCGCACCGCCATGACCATCTCTATACATTTTTGATACAGATTCCGTTTCTTGCCTCTTGCCATGCGGATCGTCTGCATGGTGATGGTACTCCCGCCGCTGACTGTCTTTCCGGCCTTCATATTCTGCCATAGCGCCCTGAACACAGCGCCCGGATTAACGCCGGGATGATAATAAAAGTACCGGTCTTCGTATGAGATGAGGCAAGTGATATATCTTTCGGGGAGTTCCAGCTGCTGCGGGAAGCGCCACTCGCCGCTCTTTGAAACGCGCGCGCCCAGAAGCAGGCCGGAGCGGTCGTAAACAGTCGTACTGTATGAGGTTTGGAACAGAGGATTGGGCAGACAGAACCAGAACGCCGCCAGCGGTATCAATGCTGAGCAGCACATGATGAGAGCCGTCCTGCGGTTTGGGCGGAAGTTAACGATTATCCTGTAAATCCTCAAACAGCCTTTCCAGCTCCGGTCTCGGGCCGTACGTTTTTTCCGGGACTTTTGGCTTGATATGCCTGATACGCTTTTCCACCCCGGGATGCGTGCTGATGATATCGGGTATCTCGTCACCCTTGCCGGCCGATTGCAGGACATTCATAAGTTTCAGCATTCCGGCCGGGTGAATTCCGTTTTTTTCGAGCAAAATCAGGCCGCCATCATCGGCGTCGCGCTCCATAGTCTGCGAGTAGGAGAGGTTGTTCAGCCGGTTGACGTTATCTATGATAAGCGTTGCCAGACCGCTGAAGTCTGTTGTTAAAACGGTTATAAGGGCATAGCCTATAAGGCCTTTGCACAGCGATTGCATCGAGTGCCTGTTGTTTATATGCGTAATCTCATGGCCTAAAAGCGCCGCAAGCGTTTCATAGTCGTCAAGCTTATTGAGCAGTCCCGTAAAAACAATTATATCCCCGCTTGGCAGCGCAAGGGCGTTTACCATGCCTGATTGCACTACATGAAAGTTCAGTTCTATATTATTGCCCCATGAAATATGGCTTGCGAACTCGTTCAGCAGCGCGGTTTTGGCTGAATCTACTCTTGTCTCGCCGGCAAATTTGTCCAAAAACAGCTTGCCTAACCTTACATCGACCGTTACAGGTATCAATGTGACGGCAGCTTTCGCTACAAAAGGCGTAGCGATGACATACACGGCGATAATCAGAAGAATAACTATTGGCGTTATTAATAAAAATGTTTCTAATTTCAGATTTATCAGTTCCTGATATATGCCGGCCTTTGAGCCAAACAGGCTTTTCGCCTCATCTATAAATTCTCTGTTTTCAACGAAAACAGGCATTTCCATGCCTTTAAAACTTATCTCCATCCTGTCGTTGCATGTTTCATATTTAATGTCGCTGATATTGCTGGAAACCGTATTGCCGCCTGAATTCGTAAAGCTCAGGTCTTTGAGAGACGTATCTAACGTCAGCTCCACATTATGCGGAGCCGACGTTAGCCCGTCGAAATAAAAGGCCTGCGTTTTCAAAACCATCAGAAGACATCCAGATCGAAAAAGTCTGCGCTGTCGTCAATATCCGCCGCCGCGTCGCCCAGTGCGTCTCTGTACTGCTCCTCGGTTTGTATTATTGTGTTGAGGTCAACATCTCCGACCAGTTCCAGATTATCTGCTGTAAAGCGAAGCGTACGTACTTTCGCGATAGGGTACCCTATACCGAGCGTAAAAATAAGTATAAGCCAATTGCCCGCTATTAACGAGAAAAACTGCCTGGGCGTGGCTTTGGGCACTATCTCAATAACGGCGCCATCTTTCTTAAAACACAAATTTTCATAAAAGAAATAGAACTGGTTCTTTTTGTACCAGAAGTAGTAGATGCCCAGAGTAACATAGCTTAAAAACGTGCCTACAACCTTCATCCAGAAAAAATCTGAACTTTTACCGGTAAATTCCGACTTCATGTTGCCGAATTTCGTGTTGTTGTAAATATAGCTGCGCATATTGTTTATAAGCCACAAAGTATAAATACCCAAAGTAACCGGGATCAGCAGCGCGCCTTTTGTCATTATCCAGATTAATGATTTTTTCTTGCCCCTGTAACCGAACCGGATGCCCCTGTAGGAGGTTCGAGACATTCTGAACCTGCGCGCGCCGTGTATAAACAGCCCCAGTATGGGCATATAGGCAATTACCAGCAGCACTCGTAAAAAAATCGAAGTCAGGGCGACGCCGAATCCTCCCGCAAGCACCATTGCTACGATCGCCGCAACGAACAACAGTAACGTTATGGCCGAAAATTTAAGCAGCCCGATAAACATCTGTTTGCCCTTGCCGTGAAATTCAAAACTGTGATCGCCAATATAGGTAGACGAATAGATATACCTTTTCATATTCGCCCTTCCCCAGGGGTAATATATGCCCAGAGTCAGAACCGTAAGGAGCAGGTTCGATATCCAAATCTTAAAAAACGTACCGCTGTCCCCGCGGAAAGAGAGTTTATACTGCTCCGCCAGCGACTCCCTCGAAGGCGCGCTTCCCGCAGCGTCGCCGGACGCATTATCCGCACCGTTGTTACCGGGTTTTGCCGCAACGCTTGTGTCTGCCCTGCACGATTCGCAAAGCTCCGCTTCGCCTTCCAGCTGTTTACCGCAATTCCAACAAAATGCCATAATAACACCTTTTTTAAGATTAATACAAAACAGGTTTCGGCCAAAGCCGAAACCTGGTGAATATGCCTACTCCTTTACCACTTCCACCCAGCTCCCGGTAGTGCGCGCGTAGACCGTGTTGTCGTACATGGCCTGGCACGCAACGGCCGGCATGAAGAAACGCCCCAAATACGCGGCCTGCAGGCGGATGCTTATTGTCTTGCTCTGGCCCGGCCGCAAATCGAAGTAGCTCAGCACGCGGTCGTCGCGAATATCCTGGTATGTGATGCCGTCGGACGACGAGGAAGAGTTCTCGTCTTCGCTCAGGCGGGTATTAAATATCTCCCAGCCCGACGGGATAATGTGCGTGAGCGCCAAATTCGTATAGGTCGTAGAACCGCTGGTATTCGTAACGCGGATGTCCGCCGTGAAATCGGAGCCCTGTTCAAGACTGTTTACGCTCATTGTACGGCCATTCAGGTCCTCATACCCAGCCAAGATCCTCAAATTGCTGCTGATGGCGGGCGAGTTGTCTTCAAGCGGCGTGCTTATCATGGTGCGGCCAATGTAGATGTTGCCGCTGCCGTAGTTGGTCACTTTCACCTTGCCGCTTCTCTTGAGCTGCGCCAGATCCTCCCGGTGAACCGGGCTAGGCGTCTCTACTTTATTTGATTTGCCGAGGTACTCAGTCGTGAACGTCATGTTGCCCTTGCCGGATTTATCGGCGAAGCGGGCCATGGCCAGAAGCGCCCACGCGGTTGTCTGCGTGCTGTAGCTGCCGCCGTTCAGGTAGTCGGAGATACGCCTCGCAATGTTGAGCGCCTGCGTCATGTCGTCTAAGAGTATGCACGTTTCGAGGATGATCGCCTCGTCGCGCACGCTTGAGCCGTAGTTGGAGTTGAACGCGGAGTAGGCGGCTACCTGCGTGCTCTGGTTAGTTATAAGCTGCTTCGCCGCATCTTTCCTTCCGCTTATGGCATAGGCCGACGCCAGCTGCCATTTGGAAACCTGCGACAGGTTCGGGCGCTCGCGCAGCCTGTTCATCGCCGAAATGTCGGGGTCGCCGGTCATCGCGAGCGAGTAGAGGCGGTAAGCCTGCTGGTGGTCGTCGGTGTAGCTGCCGCTGCCCCAGTTGCTTACGCGCCTCTTCTGGTACTTCTTCCAGTCGTTGACAAACGACTGCGAGACGCTGTAGCCCTGGTCTTTAGCGGCGGCCATGAAGTGGCCCACGTAGGAGGTTACCCAATCGTCGGCCTGCGAGCTGCCGGGCCAGATGCTTATGCCGCCCTCGGCGGTCTGCATTGTGTAGAGCTTCTTAATCACCGCGTTGACATTGTCCTGAATATCCTGCTTCTCCTTGGCGCTGAGATTGGAGAAGTTGTGCAGATAAAGCTGCGGGAAAGCCTTGGACGTGCTCTGCTCCGAGCATCCGTGCGGATAGGCGATCAGGTACGGCAGAGTGCGGCTCAGGTTGACGGACGGGATACGCGCGTACTCCATCTTGACCTGGTTGTCGGGCTGCTCCGCGTCAAACTCATAGGCTATCTCACGGGTCTCCTGCGGCTTGACGATGAACGATTCGAAGACCGTAAGCAGCGGGTTCGGGTTGCGGATCTCTATATTGATCGTCTCGGAAGAGGTTTCCTGCCCCGACGCGGCCTTTATGGTAACCTGAACCTTGCCGGTCTGTTTTTTCGTCTTCATTTTGAAGTAGACCATCTGGTCGCCCTCGCCGCTGAACGTGAGGCTCTTCGACGCGCCCTCCTGCAATTGCAGCAGGTCGGAGCTCTTCACCTCTACCTTTACGTTGCGGATCGATTTTTCCGTCACAAATACGTTCACGGGCATCAGCACGTCTTCGCCGGGGCCCAAAACGCGCGGCAGGGTGGTAAGCACCATGAGCGGGTTCTTGACGGGGACCGTTTTATCGGCCCTGCCGTATGCCTGCTTGTCGTTCGCGGCAACAACCATGACGCGCACGGAGCCGATGTACGGCGGCAGCTGAATTTTGTGCTGGTCGGTCGCGCCGGCTTTCAGCGTGAATGGGCCCAGGAACTTAACGACCGGCTTAAACCGCTGGCTGTTTTTGTCGGCGGAGTTATTGAGGTCTTCGCCGCCGCCTATGCTGAAGAGCGGCTTCAATTCGCCTGAGAACGCGCCCACGATCCGGTTGTAGCGGTCGTACGTCTTTACGCCCAGCGCCTCCTTGGCGTTAAATTCGGTATACGGATTCGGTGTTTTGAAATTATCGATATCCAGCAAACCCTCATCCACAATGGCGAGCGTGTAGGTCATCTGCTGCCTGTTGGTTTCGCTCACCGAGACGGTAAACTCGTTCTCCGAGCGTAAGACATCGGGCATTTTGATTACCGGCTTAAGCTCCCCGAGCGGGTGCACCACCGAAACCGGGACTACGCCGTAGAGGCGTATCGGCATATCGTTTAAGGTCTGGTCGTGGTGCTGCAGCATGGTGATGTGGACGTAGAAGTTGGGCGCCAGGTCTTCCGTAACTTTGAACTTGATCTTGGTAGGCTCCTGATTTCTGGTCAGCTCCCACCACTGCTTCACGGTGCGCGAACCGTTTTCCAAAGAGACCAGCGCGCGCCCGGGGCCAGCTTTACCGAGCACGATCTCAACCTCTTCGTCTACGTTGTAAGACTTTTTGTCGGTTGTAAAGGTAAGCATGGTAAGGCCCTGCGGGTCGTTATCCCGGCTGCGGCCCCCCCAGTAGGGAGAATCCGCATAAATCTGCCTGCCGGTCGCGTGCCCGCCCTTGGGGTCTTTAATATAGATAAGGTAGCGCCCCCAATTATCGGCGGAGACCTTGAATGGGATACGCGCCTTGCCGTTTTTAACAGTTACCTTCTGGTCGATCATCACCTTGGCGTGGCTGCCGTTGATTACCGAAGAGAGGTTCTCGCGGTCATCGTCGTCATCCCACCACCAGCTCCACCCCAAACGGTAGGCCCTGTAAATAACCTCGCCCGAAACCGGCTTGCCTTTCGCGTTGAGCAAGGCCACGTCGAAGTAGTGGGTCGTATCGGTAGACAAAATTTCGTGTTCGCTCGCCTGATGCACGTTAAGCCCGGCGTAAGCGGGGAACGGCGAGTACTGCAGCGAGTTGATAGTTATGCTCTCACCGCCGCCGCTCTCTTCCACCATTGTTGTAAACGTGGCGGTAAGCATGCCAGCCGCCTCTTCAGCCTCAGGTAAGTCGGCGGTGAATTCGGTATGGCCATCCGAGTCAAGGTAGCCCGAATAGATATCCTCTTCGTAAGAGTAAGTCTCGGCGGCCGGATTGTTGAAGTTGTAGCCCTCGTACCCTTTAAACGCAGTCGGCGACGGCCTCAGCTTCAAGATCACCTTTGTCCCCAGGTCTTTCGCTGTCGCACCGTGCAGCCACTTGGCGCCGATCGCCATTTTCAGCCGGGATGTTTCGATAAGCTCGGTCCCAAAGTCTACGTTGATTTTAAGGCGGTTCGGCTTGATGGTTTCTATGCGCAAAGCCTTTTCAAACCTCACGCCGCCCACGCTGATAACCGCGTTCCATACCCCTGTAGGAGACTGTTCGTCCGTTTTGAAGTTGAAGCTGTAGAAGTTGCCGATGGGGTTCGTCTGCACGAGCTTGCGGAAGAACTGACCCTGCGGGTTATAAATGTCCACCGTTACCGGATGGCCGGCTGGAATGGTCTTCTGGCGGTCTTCGAGAATAAAATTCATGAAGATTTCGTCGCCGGGGCGCCAGATGCCGCGCTCGCCGTAGATAAACCCTTTGAGCCCCTTGCGGATGGCCTTGCCGCCAATGTCAAAGCGGCTGAGCGACAGCTCGTTGCCGTTGCTTACCTTCAGGTAGCCCTTCTGGGCGCCGTGCGTTACCTCTACTATAAACGCCTCGTTAGTTTTCACCTGAAGCACGCAGAAGCCGTTTCTGTCGGTGGTGCCAGTAGCTATCGGCGCGAGCTGGTAGTTCATGACCCTCACTTTGCTCCCGCTAAGAGGCTCCGTGGTGCGGATGTCCTGCGCGGTAACAAGCATCTCCGGCCCTTCTCCTTTTTTGGCAATGACGCCTACGTTTGTCGCTAACAGGTTGGTCCTAACAACGGTATTATCCGATTGCATATAGAATGACGCGTGGCACGGATTTTCCCGCTCGCTCCACTCGTATTCGTCGTAATTGTAGTGAACGGGCGAATAGTAGGAGTGCGGCGAATTCCAACCGTCCATGTCGGCGTCCGTTAAAGTGAAATTGCTTTCATCAAACGCGGCCTGCGAACTCACTGACGGCTGGCTGTCTTCGCCGCCGCACGGATAAATCGAAAAAGGCTGGCGAATGATAAGCTCGAAGCGGTAAATAGCGCCCGGCTCTTTCTCCACCAATGCCGAGATGTCAACCGCGAAATTATTCCAGACCGTAAGCACCTTAGACTTGTCCTGATCCAAGCGCAGGAGCTTCTTCGCTATCAAACGGCCCGAACGGGTTAGATTCTCGGACCCGCTCAACGAATTCTCCTGCAAAAACGAGAGGACGTTGTGCTCGTAGATCTTAATAATCCGCATCTCCACCGCCCTCAGGTTAACGGCGCTGAACGCGAGCAGCAGATTTTTTGAATCGGGCAAAATATTCCCGGAACTAAGCAGGCGCACAACGGGGACCTCGGGCGCTTTGGCAATGCTGAACGAGAAATCATCGGCCAGCTTCTTCCCGGCGAAACTTCTGATGTTCTTGCTGACCTTTCCCGAAATGGTCTCCGGGAAAGTAGTCTCAGGATATATTGTGACCACGTTCTTATCCATCTTGAGCGTATACGTCTCAAAGTTCTTCAGATCGATCAGCCCTTTAAGGTCCTGTTTGGCCAGCGGGTCGGTAAAGACAATCTGCACGCAGCGCTCGGGGGCCTCGCAGTTGCGCGTGTTGACAACCTGGAATATCTCGGTGTTTACGGCGTGGATGGAGATGTCTTTCTCAACCATTTTCCCGCCGCCGCTGACCAACAGCTTCAAAACCTGGTTCTCAGAGGTACGTTCGAGGCTGTCCACAAGAAACCGGAAGTTAAGCCCGTTGGTCGAATTGACTAACCGCGACGGCATGGTTTTACCGCCTATCTTCGCCTGGAAGGCGGACTGCGCCTCGTCGTCCGTCAGCGCGTTCGCCGCGATAACCTCTACGGTCATGTTGTTCCAGCGGTTCTGGTTGTCGCTTACGGGCTTATAGAAAGTCTCTCTGATCGAAAAGTTCTGCTCTACTGTGTACACATAAAACTTGAACGTCTGAAATTTTTTCTCCACCCCCGGCACCGCCTTACCCAAATTGAAGGTTATGTTGTAGGTGGTACCCTCTTTGAGCGGCTCGTCCGGGCTAAACTCAAGCAGGCGGCTGCTCTTCCAGTAGGCCTTGCCCTTCACGGACGGCGAGAAGCCGAACAGCTGGTCTGAGGCCTCCGCCCCCATCTCCGCCTGCTGCCTCTCTTCGGCCAGCTCGACCTGAATAACTGCCTTGGTGGAAACCTGGCCCGACGTGTAGCCGCTGATATACCGGCTGAAGTCCTGGGCGGTTTCAGTATCCTGCTGCTGCTTATCGCAGGCAAACAATCCGGCAAGCACGGCTGATACAGCCAACAATTTGATAAACCTCATTTTTGTCCTATCTCCTTTTGACGGGGCTATTTTTGACAGTTTTGGGCGCCATTCAGGGCAATTCCCCACGGCGGGATATAATATAATACATGGTATAATACAGCGTCAAGAATATCCTCAATTTTTTCCGGAAGGGGCTAAAAAGACGCCGTAAAAGGGCAAAAAAGCTACTCCTTCCCCCCATCATGCCGAACTGTCAAATGGTACTCGCCGGCTTTTGATGATTTTACCTCAATATCGTAAGCGCCGGCGCATTCTATGTTAACCTTGCGGTTATACGGGAATTCAAACCTGCCGCTTGAGCTGATCTTTTTCCCGCTTGAGTCCGTTATGTTCACGTACGATTCCCAATTGGGCAGCCCATTGTCTTTGGCGCTTGTAACTTTTATAGATAAACTGCCAGGCTGTGTCAACTCGATCCGAAAAGCCTGGCATCTGTTCTTACGGCTTATCGCGCCGCTCACTATTTGCCCCGATGTTATTATCCGCGGGCCCGCGGAAGGCGGCGGCGCTTCAATGCCGTGTTTTCTCCTGTAGAACTCACACAGCAAAATCCTCTGCCGCTCCTCGGTCGAGCCCTTCAAAAAAACGTCGCCGAAGATGATGGGGGTGCCGAACAGCTTTGACATTCTTTTCGTTTCCTTGTTAACAAGATACTTTTCCGGTTCACGGACAAAGACCCCAACCCTGTTTACCGTAGCGGTGTGCCCGAGTACGGTATTTGTCCTCGTCATGAGCCTGATAGTTTTAACCTCTTCCCACGGTATAAACCTTTTAAAAACGGTCATATCCGTTATCCCGCTGTCGTCTATCACTATTTTGTAGCGGCCTGTGAAAGCCCTGAGGCATCTGCTGTAATACTGGAGAGCTATGGCCAGTATGCTCACGCCGGCTATCATAATTAAAGCCGGAGGAAGGTTTAACGCTATGAGGGCTTTGGCGAGAAACCGCGTTCCCAGATGCACTATCCCTAAGAGGCCATGATGATGAAGCGGCGGCTCCGTCCAAAAACCGGGGTCGTTCATGGAAAAAGAGAGGGCAAACGCAGCCAATATCCCAAACCAGCATAAAGCTATCCTCAGCAACCTTGCCCTTATTACGACCCGGCTGCCCGCAGCACCGGCTGTGCCTGCGCTCCAATCCCGCTCATAGACCGTATCGGCATTTTTACTGCGTAGCAGGTAAACGTTGCTGTTTTTCATTTGTACACCCTCCAATCAGAAGATTATCAACGCACCCGGTTACCCCGCGCCGCAGACCCGGCAGACGGCCCCTCATCCAGCCGCGGTACACGCCGCCGCATTACCGTTTCAAACAAAAACAGCCCGGCGCAGCCCGCGAAGTAGCAGACAATATCCGTAAAATCATAATGCGCCCCGATCACCACCCGCGCAACCGCGTTGTTGCCGAGGCCAAGCAGATGCACCAGATTGAAGTACTGCCCAACCTCGACTAAGGCGGCGAAGATGAACACGTAGAGCGGCAGCGGGTAGAGCTCGTTCGCCACAAACGTCCTGACGAAGCAGTAGACGAACGACACGACCAGCACATCGCCGAGGTACGGCCTTACAAAGCCGTCCCTGACGAAGACCGCAATGGCGAACAGCACGATAAAAATAACGGCAAGGGCGCACATATACCCTTTGCTCACCCGGAATTTCAAACCGCGCCTCCAGACCCTAATTACAGGATACCCGCCTATATCTATAACTACAAATCTACATTTAAGCGTCCGGGATGTCAAAGAATTTATATGTTGATTTAGGATTTGACTTTATCCCGCCGTAATGATACAATAGTAGTAGATGAAGAAAAAACGGTACCATCAACCCAACAAACGCCGGGGTGCGGCATTATGACCTACAATCTCGAAGAGCTGCAGGACCGCATAAAAACCATAGCGAACCTGCCCACGCTCCCGCACATAGCCTCGCGGCTGATGCAGATTGTGAACTCGCCCCATACCTCCGCCGACACGGTAGCCTCGCTCGTCGCCCAGGATATCTCGTTGAGCGCCAAAGTGTTACGCCTTGCCAACAGCGCGTTTTACGGGATCCCCAAGAGCATAAATACCCTTAATAACGCCGTTGTTATCCTCGGTTTCAAGATCATCCAGACCATGGTGCTCAGCCTCACGGTGTTCGACATGTTCACGCGGGACGACACCGAAGACGCGCAGCCCTTCGACCGCGACGCGTTTTGGCGGCACTCCCTGCGGTGCGCGGTAATCGGGCGGCTTCTGGCGCACCGGCGGCGGCGCAGCTTCGCGCTCGACCCCGAGGAGGCGTTCTGCGCCGGGCTCCTGCACGACGTGGGGAAGGTGGTGATGGAGCAGTATCTGAACCAGGACTTCCACAAGGCGCTGAACCACGCGCGGGTGAACGGGCTGCCGAGCTTCGAGGCGGAGCGGGAGATACTGGGCTACACCCACTGCGACGTGGCGTCGTGGCTGACGGGCACCTGGTCGCTGCCCGACGAGATCGACCAGCCGATGGTATGCCACCACGAGCCGGAGGAGGCGACGATCTGCGTTGACTCGGTGATGATCTGCCACATAGCCGACATCCTGAGCAAGGTCAACGAGGCGGACGAGGCGGCGGTGCGGGAGGCGGCCGCATCCCTCGAGCAGAAGGCGCGGACGCTGGGCCTGAGCGTGCGGGACCTGACCGACACGGTGGCGGATATCCCGGCCGAAATGGAGCGTGCGTCCATGTTTATCGGGCGCTGAATTGGGTTAATATCGTCAAAAAGGATATATATTATGAATGTAAAAGAACTCGCCGGCGCTCTCGGCGCAAAAATCGTACAGCCGGCCGGGGCCGGCAAAGAGGTCTCCACCGGCTACACGTCCGACCTTTTAAGCGACGTCATGGCCAACGCCGAAGACGGGTGCGCCCTCATCACCATCCAGGCACACCTCAACACGGTTGCGGTCGCCACGCACGTTGAGGCGGCGGTGATAGTCGTCTGCAACAACCACCCAATCCCCGCCGACATGGTAGCGGCCGCGGAGCGGGAGGAGATAGCGGTCATCCAGACCGGCAAAAACCAGTTCGAGGCGTCGCACCTGGTCTATGTACAAATTAACGGAGGGGTGTAGAGTTTGGAGTTTGGAGTGTGGAGTTTGGAGTTAACGTCAAAAAAGTCGCGTCTCCGGCCCCGGCCTTAACTCCACACTCCACACTCCAAACTAAACAAACTATGCTCTACAACGCCGACCTGCACGTCCACTCCTGCCTCTCCCCCTGCGCCTCGCTCGACATGGCGCCCAGCGCGATCGTGGCCAGGGCGCTCGAGGTTGGGATTAACTGCCTCGCCCTAACCGACCACAACTCAGCCGGCAACTGCGCCGCGACGGCTAACCTTTGCAAGCGTAACGGGATACAGTTCTTCCCGGGGATGGAGGTCACCACCGCCGAGGAGGCGCACATTGTCTGCCTGTTCGGCGATACCGGCGCGGCTATGGAACTTGGGCGAATAATCTACGATGCGCTGCCGCACATAGAAAACAACCCGGAAAAGTTCGGCGACCAGGTGCTCTTAAACGAGGATGACGAGGTAGAAGGGTTCGAGGAGCGGTACCTCGGGGTGGCGTGCGGGCTGACTATCGACCAGCTGCGCCATAGGGTGTTCGCGCTCGGCGGGCTCTTCATCGCCGCGCATGCAGACAAGCCGGTCTTCAGCGTGGTCTCGCAGCTGGGGTTCCTTAGCGGCGAGTTCTCGGCCGTGGAACTGTCCCGGGCGGGGGCGGCGCGGGAGAGCTCGTTAAAGTTAGTTGAGGGCTACACGGCAGTGACCGCCTCAGACTCGCACTACCTCCACACCCTGGGCAGCGCGTGCGTGGAGTACGAGGCGGCGGCAGGGGCGGGGATAGAGGGCTACCGGCAGGCGCTTTTGGAAAGGCGGGTGAAACTTTCCATCTTCAGCGACGCGTTCAGGACGGCACCGGGGCAGCGGGGTTAGAGTATCGGCAAATTTCGGGGGATAGTATTGGCTATAGTACGGAATATGGGCGTGACAAAAAACGGCGTCACAGCGGAGAGACTAAGCGAAGTACGGCGGCCGGCCCCCATTGGATTTGGGGGCCGGACCGTAGTTACCGCTTTGAGCTCTTCTTGACGGGCGCGGCGGCGGCCTTCTTGACCGGGGCCGCTACAGGCGCAACGGCCTTTACCGGCGCATGCGTATGCGCGGGCTCGGGCTTCTTCACCTCGTGCTTGACCTCGGCGGCAACCTTTACCTCGGGCTTGTGGGCGACGACGGGAGCCTTGGCCTTAGCCAGCGTCTCCTCGGCGGCAACCTCCTGCATCGCCAAATAATAGTTCTGCTCGGAGTTGTTAGCGTCCGGCAGGCCGGCCTTCGAGCGCTTCTCCCAGATCTCGTAGGCCCTCTCCTGAATCCTCTGTTCCAGAGTTTTCATCTACCTCTTTCCTCCTCTTGTGTGGCACCACACAACAAAAATTCACAAAATACATGCGTAAGCAGAATATAATATATGGTGCACGCAAAAAGCAAAATTTTTTTTTGGGCATTCCAATATTGTATATTTCGTATACCATGCCAATACTTGACCAAGCCAGCGCCGCCGAGCAGGAACCGCTCTCTTTCGACGAGACCGTAAGGCGCGCCCTGGCCTTCTGCGACACGCTCGGGGCCGATTTCGCCCAGGAACGCCTTCAGCTCTCGGAGCTACAGACCCGCCTCTCCGGGGGCAGGCTCCACTTCGCCGTTCTGGGCCAGTTCAACCGCGGCAAAAGCACCTTCATCAACTCCCTTCTGGGCATAAAAACCCTCCCGGCCTCGGTTTTGCCGCTCACCTCCGTCCCCACCGTCATCGAGTACGGGACCGAACAGCTGTGCAAAGTCCGGTTCACCGACGGCAAAGCCGACCTTGTAGCCAAAGAGTCCGCAGAACTCATGGAGTCGGTGCTGCGGCAGTACGTAGCCGAGGAGAGCAACCCAAAAAACAAGTTCTGCGTGCGCGACGCCACCGTCACCTGCAAGAGCGACCTCCTCGTAAACGGCACGGTGATCATAGACACCCCCGGCTTCGGCTCCACGCACCTCCACAACACCCAGACCACCCTCGACCTCCTCATCGAGTGCGACGCCGCCCTCTTCCTCCTCTCCGCCGACCCGCCCATGACCCAAACGGAAATGGAGTTCCTCGGCCACGTCAAGGAACGGGTGCCCAAAATATACTTCATACTTAACAAAGTAGACCTGCTGACCCCCGAGGGCTTAGGCGAGGTAGACGGTTTCATCCGGGGCATCCTGGCAAGAGACCTCGGCTTCCCGGCCGACACGCCGCTCTACCACACAAGCGCCATCAAAGGGTACGAAGACGGCAGCGGGCTGGCCGCCGTAAGGCAGGAGGTCCTCGACTTCATGGTGCGCGAGAAATACTTCACCCTCTCCGAGGCCCTGCGGGACAAGTACAATGAGGCGACGGCGGCGATAAACTCCCGCCTCGAAGAGAAACTGGCCGCCCTCACCGCCCCGCAGGAAACGGCGAAGGCGGAGATCGGCGCGATCACCGCCGCCATACAGGCGCTGGGCCTCGAGCTCGAAGCCGAAATAAAAAAGTGCGCCGCGGAAAAAGACACCCTCGACGCGCAGGCAGGCGCATGGCCAAAGCAGAACGCCGCAGACTACAACCAGTCCATGACAAAAGCGCTCGACATCCTCCTCACCGGCCAGTACTTCCCCACCGAGGCCGCAAGCATTGCATCCACCCTGCTCCCAAAACACGCCGACGACCTCGGCTCGCAAATGCTGGGCGCCATACTCGACATCGCAAACAAGTCCATCCGCTCCATAGCCCTGTACCACGCCCTTGCCTTCTCAAGGCTGCAAAAACGCTACGCCGAGCTTATGAAAGGCAGCAACATTAAACCGCACGAGCCCGACAAATTCGTGAACCTGCTCGAGATCAACACCGCCGGCCAGCGCGCGGCCTTCAACTCCCCCGCCTTCCCCCTGCCCCAGCCGCAGATGATGGACGTCTTCCGCAAAAAAAACAACCGCTTCGAGACAATCAGGGAGTTCTACGAACCGCTGTGCACCGAATGCATAACAAACAGCGTTGCCCTGGCGGAAAAACAGGCGAAAACGCTGGTTGACGCGGCCTGGGAAAATATGCAAAAAACCATCAGCGGGGGCTATCATGACATGCTCGGCTACCTCAAACGCCTCCACGGGGAGAAACAGGGCAGCCTTGAAAAAGCGCAGGGCGACGTCGGCGAGGAGGCGATATTCCTGAAATACAAGCTCAGGGAACTAAAAGCGCTGGCCTGACAGCCGGGCCGCCGGATACCCCGGCCAAACCCCCCAAAAAATTGCCCCCCTCCATGCCTATTGCGGTAAATTGGGGGTTAGCGGTGTAATGGATGATAAATAAAACGATTTTGTATGGGCGACCGTCCCCGGTCGCCCGCAACGCATGGATTGCGTTATACGTTGAAATCAAACGCAATATCGTAATTCCGGCGGGCGATCGAGGGCGATCGCCCCT
>WQRV01000061.1 GCA_009786575.1 Chitinispirillia bacterium
TCACCGTGCTGACCGACACCCGCTCGGTAGGCGTCAAAGGCGACGAGAGGACGTACAGCCCGGTAATCGCGGTGCGCGCGGTAACAACGGGAGACTTTATGACGTGCGAATACGCGGAGATACCCCACAAGGCCCTGCGGCGCATCTCCTCCAGAATCACAAGCGAAATCCCGTCCGTAAGCCGCGTCGTCTACGACATAACCTCAAAACCGCCGGCCACGGTCGAGTGGGAATAAGGTCAAAGTCAATATTCTCCTCGCTATTAGCTCAGCGCTTTCAGGACCCTGACGCTGAATGGGGCGACGGGGATGCTTGCGGCGGACTGTGAGTTTATATTTTCGTTTGTCAACAGGTCGGTAAAGCCGCCGCCATGCTGGCCGCTCAGGCTGAACGTATCGGGCGATTCGCCTACGTTTAGGGCTACGAAGATACGTTCGTTGCCGGAGGAGCGCTCAAATACGAACGGGCGGTGGTATTCTAAAAATACCTGTTTGTATCCGCCGTATTTCAGCGCGTCGTGCCGCTGCCGGATGCCGGCGAGTTTGGCGATGCGGGCCGGCAGGGCCGGCGCGTCCGGCGGCGGGTTGTTTATATCGATGTATGGGCGCAGCGGCTGGTCGGAGCCGTTTTCCTTTACGCCGCGGATGCCCCATTCGCTGCCGTAGTAGATTGAGGGCAGGCCGGGCAGGGTGAACATCGCGGTGTAGAGCATTTCGAGGAACGCGCCGTTTTTTATGCTGCTCGCGATGCGCGGCTGGTCGTGGTTGTCTAAAAAATTGTAGAGCGGCAGGCCGTTTGACGGCTTGGCGTTCTGCAGGCTGTGCGCCAGTTCGTAGAGGTTGTTGTCGTTGTGGCTGGAGAAGAGGCTTTTGTAGAGGATGTAGTTGGTGACGCTGTGCAGGGTGCTGCCGTCTACCCAGCGCTGGTATTCCCCGCCCACAACTTCTCCCATTAGCCAGAAGTCGCTTTTAAGTGATGTAGTGACGCTGCGCAGCTCGCGCATGAAGCCGAAGTCAAGCACGTTGGCGGAGTCCAAGCGCATGCCGTCTATCCCGAACTCGCTGATCCAGAATTTCGCGGCGTCGAGCAGGTATTGGCGGACGGGGGCGTGCTGCAGGTTGAATTTGGGCAGCTCGTAGTATCCGCTCCATGTGTCGTAGTGGAACGGGTCGCCCATAGGGCTTTGGCGGTTGAAATCTACGCCGGAAAACCATGCCGCGTAGTCCCGGTTCCCGTTGCGCAATTCCTGGAATGCGAAGAAGTCTCTCCCGCAGTGGTTGAACACGCTGTCGAGTATTACGCGCACACCGTTTTTGCGGAATGTGTCTACGAGCGATTTAAATTCGTCGTTTGTACCGGCCCGGTTATCTATTGTAAAGTAGTCGGTAACGTCGTACCCGTGCGAGCGGGATTTGAGTACGGGGCTGAACAGCACCGCGTTGCAGCCGAGTTTGGTGATGTGCGGCAGCCACGTTTCGATCTCCGAAAAGGCGTGCCCCTGGGCGGCGTAGTCGTTTTGGAACGGTGTCTGCGCCAGCGAGAATGTGTAGATGTGGTAGAATACTGCGTCTTCGTACCAATACCGGTCAGCCATGTTACGTCTCCTTGTGGTTATGGTTCCAGCGCTCTGAGGGCCTCGTAGGCCACCAGCATGTATGATATTAATTTGTCTCCGTACGCTGCGTCGATACTGTTGTTAAACGCGCGTTTTTTGTGAAATACCATTTTTGGGGCGAGTGCCAGAATGCCGTACTCCTCGCCGTTTACTTCTATAAGGAGCCCCGAGATGACTGGTATGCCGAAGGCGCCTTTGGTGCCGGCAGGATCGGTTTTTTGGGTGTTTTTGTGGTATCTTGTTACGGTGAAACTGGTTTCTTCGGCAGACCAGAGGAGTGATATGTTGGAGTTGGACAGTGTGAATAACATGCTTGGCACGGGTTGTCTGTTTGGGTTGATCTCGACTGTTACGGCGCCGCTGTCGCCCATTATGCTGAGGTACGTTGTTGCTTGGGCGATTGTTGTAGAGGAGCCGATTTCCATTCCTTGGGCGATTGGTGCAGAGGAGTTGATTGCCATTCCTTTGGCAAACATATTTATCTCAAATCTGTCAATACGCGTGTTTTCGCGGTAGGTTTCATACACAGCGCGGGCTTTGCGTGTGGCGGGGCCCATAGTGGGCAGAAAACTTTGTCCGGTTCCGAAAGTTGTGTTGCTGGAACTGCTCGATTTTTTGAGCGTTCTCAGATTGTATTCACCCATAACGAGGGTTTTCTTCGAAAACAGCGGCCCGGATTTTATCGGGATCGCCTCGTATTCGCCGGGATTCTCTACAAATGTCGCGAACGACGCGCAGCCGAACAGAAACAGACCTGGCAGACATGCGAACAAGAACGCTTTTTTCATCATACAGCTCCTTTGAAAAGTGTGTGTTCAATTAATATTTTTATTCCCAGCCCAACCAGGACGGCTCCGCCCAGAAGTTCGGCCTTTGATTTGAATTTCATTCCGAAGATATTCCCGATTTTCACGCCGCCGATGGATATGAGGCAGGTTGTAAGGCCGATAATGGCAATCGCGGCGTAGATGTTGATCTGGAACAGGGCAAAAGTTACTCCAACCGCCAGTGCGTCGATGCTTGTCGCTACCGCCAGCATGAGCATGTTGACAAAGAGGAATTTGTTGGCGTTCGATTCATCCCCGCCCTCTTCTTTAGAAAAACTTTCGAAGGCCATCTTCCCGCCGATGATGGTTAGAAGGATGAAGGCTACCCAGTGGCCGGCGCTCTGTATCTTCTCCGCGAAGAGTGTGCCGGCGAAGTAGCCGGTGAGCGGCATGAGCGCCTGAAAGAAGCCGAAGTAGAGGCCGGGGAGCAGGTACTCTTTTATCGATGGCTTTTTGACGGAAAGGCCAAGCGTAATGGATACCGCGAAGGCGTCCATCGAGAGGCCGGCCGCTATCAGTACTATCTCAAGGTAATTCATTTCTCCCCCTTAGCCTTTTTCCGGTTGGACGCCGATATTCTCATCCTGTCAATATCGGCGTCATTGGCCGGTTTGGTTTCCAGTATGCGGTTGATGTCATTTCCGTTGATTGAGCCGCTAATTACGACCGCGGCCTTTTCCTCATTGCGCAGCCTTGAAAAGCGCATAACTGCCGATGCCGCGAATTGCAGGCCGGATTCGTCAGGCTCACCTATCCCCAGCGCCAGAGGGCCGAGGGTATCGCGCAGGTACATTTGTACAATGTTTGGGGCGGATGTTGATTTCGGCGAAGACAGCGCCGCCGCGTGGATTCTCTCCAGCGCATCGTTTTCATCTTCGTTGCGCGACACGATCACCCGGTAATTCTGCGATGTCCTGAAGTGCCGCCCGTACGCCAGCAGCTTGAAATCGGCGAGGGAGTAGTGTTGGTCATGCTCCGCCAGGTCTATAAATCTTGCCCCGGTTTCGATATTGGTCAATATGCACCCGCCGGCAGGGGAGCTGTGCGCCAGCCCGTGCTCTTTGGCGTACGCCAGCTGTACCTGCCGGCTTCTTCCCGTTATGTCAAGCAGCTTTTCCCTGTCTACAATACCGGCCAGTTCAGCATCTGTAGGGTCCAAAAGTTTTGCGGAGAGCGGGCGAAGCAATTTTCCTTTCAGCCCCGTCAGCTTTTCTATTTTTTTCATTTTGTCCATTTTTTGAGACATGGGCCGCTGCCCGACCACCTCGCCGGTAGCCAGACACACAGCGCCCATCTCTTCCATAATACGCCCGGCTTTGATGACCCGGTGTATCCTGCAGTCAACACACGGGTTAGCATTCTTCCCGTAGCCGAATTTCGGGTCGCGTATCATCTCCAGAAACTCCTCGCCCTCCTCCTCAACGCGCAACGGCACGCCCAGGGTATCGGCATACGCCTGCACCTGCTCAGGTGTTTTGCCGGTCTGTGCGTAAAACGGCAGGACGAAGTGCAGCGCTGTAACATCGAGCCCCTGCGATTTAAGCAAGTGGGCCGCAATGACGCTGTCGAGTCCGCCCGAAAACATTACGATTGCTTTGTGCATTGAAAGCCGTCCTTTAAGTTTGGAGTGTGGAGTTTGGAGTTAACTCCACATTCCACACTTCAAACTCCAAACTTAAATATCTACTTATAATCAACGTACCCTTTAAACCGCCGGTGAAACCACCCAAACCAGTGCTCCGGGTACTCCCGGATCCACTGCGAAAGGATGTCGTTGTGCTGCGCCTGTATTGCGTTTATCATTGCCTCTTCGAGAGCCTTGCCGTTTTCCCCCGCGTCTAAAACCGGCGGGTCGGCTTTGAAGAACATGATGTCGTACGAACCGTCGGCGGCCATCATCGCGTATACCGGTACTGCCGCCGCGCCGGTTTTTCTTGCCAGCCCGGCTACCGTTCGCACCGTAGACGCGGTTTTGCCGAGAAACGGCGCGGGCGTACCCATGCCGTGCAGGTGCTGGTCGATAAGTATCGCGGTGATCTCGTTGTTTCGGAGCGCGCTAAGCATCCCGCGCAGGGCGTTGTTCGTCAGGATTGTCCTGACCGAGAGCGCGGTTCGTTTTTTTAAGAGCCATGCCTCCACGAGCGGGTTGCGCATCGGCTTGGCGACCACGTTGAGGCAGTTGTCGGTCTGTTCCCCCCAAATGGCGGCGAGCAGTTCCCAGTTGCCGAAGTGGGCGAGGACGATTATAGTGCCCTTGCCATTAGTGCGCGAATCGGTGTAGATCTCGTAGTTGTGCAGGCGGTACGCGGGGAGCTTGCCGCGGCGCAGGACATCTACGGCGTAGCGGCCGATGTTCTTGTAGAGTTTGGGGATGATCCTGTTCATCCGCCCCCTGTCCCAGATGCCTACGTGTTCGAAGTTTTTGCGCACGATCTTTTTATACACGCCCAAAACGCACAGAATCTGCCCGGCGATTGCCCCCATGATAAGGGCTATCCCCCGCGGGGCTGCGCTCACGGCGGCCTCTACGGTGCGCAGGAGCGCATATTCGAAGTAGTGGGCGAACTTTATTTTTGGCTTGCTGATGGCAAACACCCCGCGTTATGGTTTCGATATCAACGTCAATACTGAATATACATTACGCCGCCGCGCCGTGCGTATCAATGCAATAAAAAAGGGCGGCCGTTTTCCGGCCGCCCCGCTGTACGGATCTTATGCCGAGGCGGTTAAGCCGCTACTCCGCATTCGCGGGCTGCTGCGACTCCCCGTCCAGAATGATCAGGTCTACCCTCCTGTTTTTGGCCTGCCCTTCCTTCGTGGAGTTGTCGGCAATGGGTTTGTCGAAGGCGCTGCCCAAAGAGCTCAGGCGTTCAGCGGCCACGCCCTGCTCAATAAGGAAGTTCTTCACCCCGCCGGCGCGGTCTTCGGAGAGCTTTTGGTTAAGCTCCCTCGAGCCCACGTTGTCGGTGTGGCCCTCGACCAGGATCTTCGGGTCCTTGTAAACCATAAGGATGCCGGCGATCTTTGCCAGGTTGGTTTTGAGGTTGGTGGTGAGCGCCGCCTTGCCGGACTCGAACAGGATGTCGGACATGGAGATGATGGTGCCGCGGGCGTCTTGGCTCACGCTTATCAGCTCGCTGCGCAGCTCGTTGAACTTCTTCTGGGCGTCTTCCATGGCTTTGCGCGCGCGCTCACGCTCAATGGCGAGATTGGCCTTGGCGGTTTCGAGGTCGCCCTGCAGGTCGGCCGCTTTGCCCTTGGTCGCCTCAAGCTCCTGCGACAGCCTGTAGGCGCGTCCGCCCTCTATGCGGCTTATCGCTTCGTGGAGGTTGTGCAGCACGTTCAGGAGAGAGTCACGCTCTGCCGCCATCTTGCGCGCCTTTACGAGGTTGGTCTCGCGCTCGAACTGCATCAGCGCCGCCATGACGTGCGTGGAGCAGATCGAGAACGTCAAGGCTGCTTCCTTTGCCGCCGGCTTCGTACCTATGAGATCCTGCGCAGCCTTGATCCGGCCCTTCGCCTCTACGTACATCGGCGTGGCCGCAGCTACGCCCTCGCTCCGCAGGAACGAGAACTTGGTGTCTAACTGCTTATCAAGCTCCTGCAGTTCGCTGACCCTGTTGCGCCTGACTGCGCCGTCCTCCTGCGCCATAGCCGCTCCGGAGACGCACAAAAGCGCCGCGAGGGCGATTGCCGTAATCTTGTTTATATTGGTGTTCATGGTTATTTTTTCTCCTTCTTGGAATCTTTGGAGTCTGCGGCGCCTTTTGTTGCCCCCTTGTGGCCCTTTGCATCCTTAGTGGCAGGCTCTTGATGAACCTCAGGCGCGCCGGGTGCTGCAGCCGCAGCGGCCTCCTTGGGGTCGTTGGAGTTCACCCGGGTCAAAATGTCCTGATATTTGGCTACCTGCATACGGCTGTCGGCAAGCGCCGCCTCCGACTTCTCAAGGGTGCCCGCGCTCTCCTCAACAGAGTGCCGTGCCAGCGCGATGCGGTAGAGAGCCGCTGCGAGTTCGGCGTTGTCCGCCGATTCCTTGGATTTTAGGGATTTAGCCATCGCCAGATAAGTATCGGCGCTGGCGATCTCGTCGCCGCGGAGGTTCTTGGCGAGGGCCTCGGCCTGGAGAAGCTCGGCCTCAGCTACAGAGCGAACCTGGATCAGATGGTAGGAGGGCCCGCAGGAGGCAGCGAGTAGCAAGGTTAGCGCGGTTAGCGCCAGCAGCATTCGTTTTAGCATGTAATGCCCTTTCGTTTTAAAGTTAAATATATTGTTGATATCTTAGTATATGATAGTGTACACGAATTATTCAACTTTTTTGGGAATTATATGTGAATGGCCCATCCTGAGAGTACCCGCGCCGCCTCCATTACCGCCTCTGAGAGTGTGGGGTGCGCGTGGACCATCAGGGCTATTTCCGGCGGCTCAATGCCTGAAACGCGGGCCAGGAGCAGTTCGTGGATCAGTTCAGACGCGCCCGCCCCGGCTATGTGGGCGCCGAGGATCTTTCCGCCCTGCGGGCCGGTCAGGACTTTTACCAGCCCCTCCGATTCGTCTACCGCCACCGCCTTGCCGCAGGCGCGGAAGGGGAAGACCGCCTTGGTGAAAGGGATGGACTGGGCCGCCGCCCGCTCCTCGGTGAGGCCGAAGGAGGCCGTCTGGGGCTCGCAGAATACTATCGCCGGGACCTCCAGCGGGTCGATACGGGCCGGTTTCGGCGTGTGGCCGGCAATGTGCTCCGCCGCGATCTCGCCCGCCTTTGAAGCCACGTGGGCCAGCATGGGGGAGGAGGATACTATGTCGCCTATAGCGTAGATTGACGGTACGTTTGTCTGATAGTAATCCCCAACGTCAATAAATCCGTTTGACGTGTTGACCCCGGCCGCCTCAAGCCCGATACCCTCCGTATTCGGCGTACGTCCGGTCATCACGAAAATCTTGTCCACAGATAACTCCGTCCGCACCCCGTCCGCACCCTCAACTACCGCGTCAACGCAGTTATTCGCGGCGTTGATGCGGTGGGAGGACAGCTTTGACGAGGTGTAGATTTTGACCCCGCGTTTCGTGAACGACCGCCTGACCACCGCCGTAACCTCAGCGTCCTCAAGCGGCAAAATTCTCTCTGCCATCTCTGCAATATGGACTTCGGACCCGAACGAATTGAGGATATGCGCGAACTCCATCCCAATGGCCCCGGCCCCAACGATAAGCGCCCGCCGCGGCAGCTCTTTTTGCATCAGCGCGTCGTCCGACGACAAAACATGCCGCCCGTCAAACTCAAGCCCGGGGATAACCCTCGGCCGCGATCCGGTGGCAACGATGATTGACCCTGCGGTGATGTTGCGCCGTCCGTCCGCCCCGTCAACCGAGGCCTCATTGGCGGAAACAAGCCGCGCCGTCCCCGCGATCAACTCAACCTTATTCTTTTTAAGGAGATAGGACACCCCCTTAGACAGCGTCTCCGCCGCCTTGCGCGACGCGTTGAACACGCCCTCGTAGCGGAAGGCGGAATCATCGACCCTAACCCCCATAGCCGCCAATTTTGAGCGGTTCCGGTAGATCTCCGCCTGGTGGATGATGGCCTTGGACGGTATGCACCCGATGTTCAGGCATACCCCCCCAACGCTCCCCCTCTCCACAACCGCCGCTTTTTTCCCCAGTTGCGCCGCCCGGATAGCCGCCACGTACCCGCCGGGGCCGGAACCTGTCACCAATACGTCAAAATGATAAGCCATGAATCGCAAAATCTCCGTTTTCTGAGATGAACCGCCAACATCATAATATATATAAAGGGTACGCGCCGTTCAAAAATTACGCGCCTTGGGCCTTCGGCGGCATTGCCCACATTTTCGCCACCGCGAGCATCTCACGCAAATAGTTTACGGGTATGGTGTACCACACCGTGGGCGCCCCGATATGATTTGCAGGGATCCCCGCATACCGTGCAAGCCTCGACGCCCTGTAAATGTGGAAGTTGCTGGTGACTATCACGCAGGAGAAGCCCTGCGGGAAATGGGGCTTCAGCGCATCGCGGGCAAAGGAGAGGTTTTCATAAGTAGAGGTTGACTTGTCCTCTTTGATGATATGTTCCGGCGGGACCCCTTTGGCAACCAGATAACGCTCCATGGCCAGCGCTTCGGCAATGTCTTCCTGAAAGCCCTGCCCGCCGCAGACCGTTATAAGCGCGCCGGGGTTTTTGCCGTAATACTCAAACGCCTTGTCCAACCGTTTCGCGAGCGACCGGCTGACCTGCTCGCCGCGTATTGCCGTCCCCAGAACAATAACGGCGTCCTCGTTGTATTCGGCATTGTCAAGTTTGCCGTACACCGCGAGAAAAATCGCAAAAACCAAGGCTATTGTGCACATCGTACCGGTAATTATGTGCCCGGCCAAAGGAATCCTGTTAAGATAAACGGCATAAAGTATTATTGCGGCGGAAGCAATCCCCTGCAGCACCATCCCAAAAGTAAAGTTTGCCCCAAACAGCAAAATTACGGTATTAATCAGCAATAGAGCGCCGATTGCCAGTACCGCGTACTTTAATTTACGGGCCGCCCCGCCGGATTGAGGCGGCCTGCATTTTTGACTGTTTTTCCCCATATAACCCTCCAAAATATGTGCAGATGCCCTATATCGGTAATTATATCGGGAAAAATATCGGTAATTTTCCCGGTTACTCCGCCATTTACTGCGCCATTTACACCGCCAATCAAGGCTCGGTCCGCCGGTACCCGCCGGTCTTGGGCGCACCCTGAAACTCGATTTTCCCGCTGTTTTTGAGGGCGGCGAGGTGGCGTTCTACGCTGCGAAGCGGGATGGAGATGGCTTTTTCTATCTCATTGGCGCGGCAGCCCGGGTGTGTCCCTATATAGTCCAGTACCTCATTTACACCGCCGGTTACTCCGCCACTTACACCGCCATTTACTCCGCCAACCATTTCGCCGATTGGTACGACGTGGGGTTTCATCGTTTGCAGGATCTCGCTTAGCATAAAGTCCACAAAAACCCCGCAGTCGCCGTTTTCCGTGCTCTGGCCCAGGGCGGCGTAGTAGTCCTGTTGATTGCGATGTACCATGGTTTCTACCGGCATGTGCCGGAAGAACGGCTGGAACCGCCCGAGGATCAGCGACTGCCACATACGCCCCATGCGGCCGTTGCCGTCGGAGAACGGGTGGATGAACTCGAACTCGTAGTGGAAGACGCAGCTGCGGACGAGCAGGTGGTCGGGGGCGTTTTTCAGCCAGCGGAACAAATCGGCCATCAGCCCCGGCACGCGGGAGGCCGGCGGCGCCACATGGATGACGTCAATGCCGTTGGTGATGCCCACCCCGCCGCTGCGGAATGCGCCGGGGTCGTCTACGAGGGCGGTCATCATCGCGCCGTGCGCCGTTAGCATGTCGTCTGCCGAGAACGGGTCCAGAGTGTGGTACATATCGTAGGCCGCTATGGCGTTTTTGACCTCCTGTATCTCACGCAATGGGGCCACGACCTTGCGCCCCTCCATGATGGCGGTCACCTGGCTCTCCGTGAGCGTGTTGCCCTCTATGGCCAGTGAGGCGTGGATAGTCTTTATACGGTTGATTTTGCGAAGGCGCAGCGCGTCCTGCTGCTCCATGCGTATGGCAACACGCTCGGCGAGCGCCGCGATCTCCGCTATCATGGAGACTGCCCGTGCGGAAAGCGTGAACGGAGGGGTGTAGCTGCTCTCGGTTTTGCCCATACTGTAAAATAATATTTGCCGCAGCGCGGCGGGCGGAGATTTTGCGCGATTTTGAGGAACGTGCCGGGAAAATTACCCCAGCTGCGCTTTGTTCAGCACGCCGTCTGCGGCCTCGTCCTGTCTCTCTGTGTCTATCTCGTTGATGATGGCGGCAAGCTGGTCGAAAGTCAGCGCGTCGCTGGCAGTCGCGATAGTCTCGTAAATAGCCCGTATCCTGTTGAAGCCGAGCAGGCGGCTGCGCGTTGGCTCGTCCTGTTGGTCCAAGTGGTTAACGACACGGTTCAAGCGCAGCCTGATCTCCGCCATCAGTGAGGCTGTCTTTGGGGAAAGCGCAGGTTTTGCAGTGTAGAGGCTTTTTATTTTATTCATACTTAAAAGATAACACTTTTTATGGGGCAATGCAAGACTTTTTTGCGTTTTTTGCACTTTTTATTCCCCTTTGTCAACGAATTACGTCCGGCGGCTGATGTGATGGGGAGGTTTACATCAGGAAGTTGATGGATAGTGACGGGCGCCTGCAATAATTACAGGGGGGGAACGCCGGCGCCCCTACAGCAGTTTCTTCCACCAGCCCCCGTTGGCCAGATACCACTTAATGGTATCCCGGATTCCCGTCTCAAAATTTACAGACGGCTCCCAGCCGAGCTCCCGCTTTATTTTGGAGGCGTCTATGGCGTAGCGCCTGTCGTGGCCTAACCTGTCGGGGACGAATTTTATGAGGCTCTCCGGCTTTCCCAATTCCGCCAGTATCAGCCTTACGATGTCGATGTTGCACTTTTCGTTGTTGCCGCCGATGTTGTAGACCTCGCCTGCGGCGCCGTTATTGAGGACGGTTTCTATTGCCTTGCAGTGATCCTGCACATAGAGCCAGTCCCTCACGTTCAGCCCGTCGCCGTATACGGGGAGGGGCTTGTCATGCAGGGCGTTTGTGATCATGAGCGGGATGAGCTTTTCGGGGAACTGGTACGGGCCGTAGTTGTTGGAGCAGCGGGTGATGACCGACGGGAAGCCGAATGTCTCAAAGTACGCGCGGGCGAGGAGGTCGCTTCCGGCCTTTGAGGCGGAGTACGGGCTGTTGGGGGCGAGGGGCGTTGATTCGGTGAAATATCCCGTTTCTCCCAATGTGCCGTATACCTCATCTGTGGATACGTGGATAAACCGCTTCGAACCGGTATCACCGGCGTTAGCCCAAGACTCTTTGGCTGCCTGTAATAACACTTGCGTGCCGAGGACGTTTGTTGTTACGAACCGCGCCGGGCCGGTGATGCTTTTGTCTACGTGGCTCTCGGCGGCGAAGTGGACTACCGCGTCGAAATTGTTGCCGTCAAACAGTTTTTTGACGGCGGACTGGTCGCAGATGTCGCCCTTGACGAATGAGTACCCGGGGTCATCCTTAACGCCGTTCAGGTTATCGGGATTGCCGGCGTATGTCAATAAATCATAATTGACGATCTTGCAGCCGCTCCCGTTTTTGATCATGTGGATGACGAAATTCGAGCCGATGAACCCCGAGCCGCCTGTTACTAATATATTTTTCATGTCGTCTGAACCCTGATTCACCCGATTAAAGGATTAACATGATTAAAAGCCAAAGGACCGGATTGCAGGAATTTCCTGAAACCGTCTTTCCAGTCCGGCATAATATTCGCGCCCGCAGCCTTCAGCCGCGCGTTTTCGAGGACGCTGTAGCGGGGCCTTGGGGCGGGGCGGGGGAACTCTTCGGTCGTGCAGGGGCGGATATCAGCATCAATCCCCGCCGCGTGGATTATTTCCCTCGCGAAATCGAACCAGCTGCACGACCCTTCGCTTGTGCAGTGGAATATCCCGCGGTCCCTCCCGTCAAGCACCGTTAATATTTGCCGGCAGACATCAACAGTCCACGTAGGGGTGCCGAACTGATCGTTCACGACTTTGAGCGGCTTGCCCTCCATCGCGTTGGCCGCGGCGATTTTCCGTATCGTTTTCACGAAGTTATTGCCGTGCGAGCCATACAGCCACGCTATCCTGAAGATCATAATATCATCATAGGTATTGATAATAGCCTCTTCCCCGGCCAGTTTCGATTTCCCGTAAACCGATTGCGGATTTACCGGGCTATCCTCGGTATACGGCGATGACCCCGTCCCGTCAAACACATAATCCGTACTGATATGTATAAACAGCGCAGACGCTTTTTTGGCCGCTTCCGCCAAAATTCCGCAGGCATCCGCGTTCAGCGCGAACGCCTTGTCTTGCTCCGTCTCGCAGTTGTCAACCGCGGTAAAGGCGGCGCAGTTTATTATGGCGTCCGGGCTTGCGTTATCAATACACGTATCAACCAGCGCCTTGTCGCATATATCAATCTGGGGATAATCGACGGGTATAACATCGTGCCCGGCCTTTATTGCCGTATCTGTAAAATCGTGCCCTAACTGCCCGCCGGATCCTATTATCATCAATTTCATATATCGCTCCGGGCCGCCGTTATTTTGCCAGTTTGATTAAATTCCGCGAGATCGCGTCGTAGCACTCCGCCATTTGCGGGTCGTTTTGCACCACAGCCGGGCCGAGTTTCTGGAGCGATGTGCGTATTGCGGGTGTGTAAATTGAGTAGCCAATGTACCGCAGCGGTACGGAGAGGTATTTTTGGACGATGCCGGTGAACCCTTCGCCGACCATTATTTCGCCTTGGCCGCGCACCATGTTTAGGACTAAGAAGAGGCGGCGGCTTTCGAGCCATTCGCGCATCGTTTTGACTTCGCCGGGGCATTTGGTTTCGAGCTGTTCGAACATATTGTCGAGGGTAGGGGCGTTTTTGCCGCTTGCGCTGCTTGAGTAGGCTTTGATGAGCGTTTGGATGTCGTTTCTGCCCGGGAAGAGGCGTACCAGCCCCCGCAGGAGGCCGCTTTTGAGGAACCCGTAGGCGTTTTCGATGGATGTGGGGAGGCAGTCGGTGACTGTGATGTTGTGCGGGAAGGCGGCGAAGAAGTCGGAGACTATTGAGTGGCTGCCCGCGCCGAGGTCTACTAATATATAATCGGCCTCGAGGGTTTTGATGCCGTTTAGGATTTTCTGTTTTTGCCCGAAGTTCGGGTTGGCGAGTTCGAGGAATTCGCCTGCGCCGGAAATGAGCCATGTTTTGGGTACGGGCGTTGGCACGGCGACTTCCGCGAGAGATTTAAACTCGCCGGCGAGGAAGTTTTGGAGCGTGGCGGCGGGCCGTTTCATTCCGAGGCAGGTGTGGAGGTTTGCGCCGCCGAGGTCGGCGTCTATGTAGCCTACGGAATACCCGGAGCGCACGAAGGCGGCGCCGAGGTTGGAGCTTACCGTACTTTTGCCTACCCCGCCTTTACCGCCGCCTACGGAGATGATGACCGGTTCACTCATTGGCGTCAGCCGGCCCCGTCTGGCCCGGGAGCGCCGATGCCTCTTTGTTGAAGTACTCGTTGACGTTGCTGCCGTCGCGGACTAGGCCGCTGATGCTCCAGAGCCCATCGGCCATTTTAGGGAAAGAGGCCTTGTACTCCTTGTCGAAGCGCCCCAGAGAGATGGAGAGGACGGCTTCCGAGAAGAAGAGGAAACCGGCGAGGGCTGCTACGATGGTAACGGTGACTATGTAGGGGAAGTACGGCCGCTCGCTGCGGAGGTTCCCCTTGCCGTCGTTCCCGCGGTCGAGCCGCTCGCTGTATGCCCTTAGCAGGGTGGTATGGACGGCTCTTTCGTACGCCCCGGCCTCGGCCAGCGACACCGAAATGCCCGCCGCGCCGGGGTCGAAGCGGCGGAGCCTGCACCCGGCGGCAAACCACTTTTGCGGACGGGCGTCCGGGCTGCGCCGGATGAACCGCCGGTACATCGTCTCTAAGGTCGTGGACGCGCTCTCGCAGGCCGCGGCGTGGTCCTTGCCCTGCGACCGCAGCAGCACGTAGAGGTTGCGGATGTGCTCGTGGAACAGAGCGTAGAACGCCGACGGGTCGCCCCGGCGGGCCAGTTGGGAGTAGAGCTGGGTTTCGGTATCTATTGTCTTCATGGTAGAGAATATAATAAAATTGCAGGGGGTATGTCAAAAAAATCGGGCGCAAAAAAAAATCGCGCCGGCCGGGGCGGCGGGGAATGACGATAGAACGCCCCGGGGAGCCGCCCATTTGTTATATTTAAGGAATGGCATTTACGGATTCGGACAGGCAATTCATGCAGAGGGCGCTCGTTTTGGCCCAAAAGGCCAAGGGGGCCACGTTCCCCAACCCGGCAGTCGGCGCGGTCGTCGTCGGCCCTGACGGCGCGGTCGCCGGCGAGGGGGCCACCGACGTCTACGGCGGCCCCCACGCCGAAAAGCGCGCCCTCAGGAAGGCCGGCGCGGCGGCGCGGGGGGCCGCCCTGTACGTCACCCTCGAACCCTGCGCCCACACCGGCAAGACCCCCCCCTGCACCGACGAGATCATCAAAGCCGGCGTTGCCAAGGTCATAACCGCCGCCCGCGACCCCAACCCCCTCGTCAGCGGCAGGGGCCTGCACGCGCTCCGGGCCGCCGGAATAGACGTCCAAATCGGCCTTCTCGACAAAGAGGCCGAGCTCGTAAACGAAGACTTTTTCTGGGCCATTACCAAAAACCGCCCCTGGGTTGCCCTCAAGCTGGCCATGACCCTCGACGGCCGGATCGCCGACGGCCGGGGGGAGGCGAAGTGGATTACCTCGCCGGCCGCCCGCCACGAAGTGCAGGAGATACGGCGCAGGCACGGCGCGGTCGCCGTCGGCAGGAACACGCTCATAAGCGACGACCCCAAACTGACGGCGCGGTGCGGCAAAACATATTATCCCGCAAGAATTGTCTTTTCGTCCCGGACGGATATCCCCAAAGAGACCTACTTCAGGACCCACGCCGGCGAGGCAAGGTCAATCATCGTCGTCAGAGGCGAAGCGCCCCACCCGGCAACGCCCCCCGACAGCTGGCCAGTCGAATACTGGTACACGGGGTCGAGCGACAACGTCAAAAGCATCGGCACGTTTTTGGATATGGCCATAACCGAGGGGATAAACAGCATTCTGGTAGAGGGCGGGCAGCAGGTCGCGTCCGCGTTCCTTGAGGGCGGGTTCGTCAACAAGCTCTACCTCTTCTACGGGAACAAGATCTTTGGGGGAGGTATGGGCGGGCTGGCGTTTGCGGAGGGGCTGCCGGTAGACGGCTGCATCAGCATGAAGAACGTCACGCACCAGTCGTTCGGGGATGATTTTCTCGTTACGGGATACCTGAAATGACGCGGCGGATATCATCAGTGCCACCCATACCGTTAATACTATTGATATTGATGGTGACGGCAATGACGGTTATGGCCATCCGTCCCGCAAACGCTGCCCCGATACCGCTTGACGACCATAGCTTCAGGTCATTTGACGGCGGCAGGTACTACTATCTGTCAACGCCGCAGGTCTCGCCGCTCTGGGATGTCCACAACATCACGCTGCGATTTTCCGACAGATACTATTATTCGGACGATACAACGCTTGTCAGCAACCGCTGGCTGCTGCATTTTGCGGATTCTATAAACTTCCAAAATATCGATTTCAATTTCAGGATCCGCCTCGACGGTCCCGGCAGCCGCGTGCGTGACGCGGGGTGGACAAGCGCGGTGGCTGGCGATGCCAATGACCCCGGCTTCGTATACGACCCCGACAGGATCATCGCGCACTACACGCCCAATGACCGCTTCCGGTTCGGGTTCGGCAAGGACCGGTACAACTGGGGGCAGCTTGAACTGGGCGGGCTTTTATTATCCGATTACAATGAGGGGTTCACCGGGCTGTATCAACAATACAACCTCGGCCCGTTCGTACTGCGCGGGTTGGCCGCCCAGCTGAACTCGATAAAAACCGGCCCGGCCAACAGCGCGATAACGCACCGCTACTTCTCCGCGTCGCGCCTTGAGTACTTCAGGCCAAAGTACGGTTTCGCGGTCAGCCAGTCTATGCTGTACGTGGGCGTGGGGCGGTCGTGGGATATCCGGTACCTCTTCCCGTTCTACATATTCCACTACGGCCAGATGACCGATTCGCACGGCTACGGGAACGATGGGCAGAACTCGCAGGGGGCAATCGACGCGTACTTTAAAATCCCCGGGCAGCCGCTTGAACTGTACGGCGAACTGCTCGTGGACGATTTTCAGGTGCACAGCGATTCGCAGTCGCAATCCGCCCAAAATTGTTTGGCGTGGATGGCTGGGCTGCGGCTTAAAGACGCCGGGAAGTGGTACGGGTTTATAGAGGGCGGGCGGATAAACACCTACGTCTACAACCACCGCACATTGGCGAAGCAGTACGTATACAACGGCAACTTCATAGGCTCCCCGCTCGGCCCGGACCAGGAGCTCTTGTGGGGTAAAATCGGCAGGAAGTTCGATGTTTATGATAATACCTTGTCTGCGGATGTAAATTTCTGGCGGAGGCGCAGCGGCGAGCGCGGCATCGGTTACCGCTACCCGAACATCTTCGGCACGAGCGGCGACCCTGTGCCGTACGGGATAATCGAGCACGAACTGTCGTTCTGGGCCTCCGCGTCGTACCGCAGGCATTATATAGATATGGAGGTCAGGGCGGGGTCGGCCATGTACCGGAACCGCGGCAATGCCGTATCCGGCTGGTCGGCGTACCCGTTCGCCGGGGTGTTTCTGTCGAGCGGGATATCCGTTGGGGCATCGAAGTAGCGCCCCCGTCCTAACCCATTGATTTTGCTGCAGTTTTGATGGCTGTGCGTATTTTTGCAAAAAAACCTTGACAGGCAAAATCCCCTAATGTATATTATAGAGGTATAAAGGAGTTGGGGGGGCAAATAGTTGCCCCGTTAATCTGCAGATATCATAGCGGTGAGTGAGGGCGGCAATGGCGGCACTTGTTGCATTGGGGGCGTTAACTTTGCTCGCGTTGGCAGCCACGCATACGGTACGCCCGGCGGTGAGCCGCGTTAGCAACTGCCCGGCAAGCACAGGCAAGCCGGACATCCCCCCCCCCCCCCC
>WQRV01000062.1 GCA_009786575.1 Chitinispirillia bacterium
CCGCGCTGCCCGCCGCATTGTTGATACGCGTCTTTGGTGACGAGGATATTGTTCCCCATGCAGGACCCGGTCAGGCCCAGCTTTGCGAAGATATGGGCGAAGCTGAACAGGTAGGAGAGCTGGAAAGATTCGAGGCTGGCGAAGAGCCGTTTGAGGAACCCTTTTTTGTTGTTGATTATCGCCGTATGGCCGAAAACGAGGGCGGATTGGGTTGATAGATGGGTATCTACAAGCGACTTTATCCAGTTCGGCTCAAGGATCATATCGGCATCGGTAAAGGCTATCAACGGATAAGACGCGGTATCAACACCGAGGTCCAGCGCCTGTTGCTTGCTTGTCAGCTTTATCTCTCGTGATGGTTGTAAGGTGATGATTTTAATGTAGATACCTGGGCTGTGCTGCAAAAAATCTCTAACTACATTGACCCCATTGTCGTCTGACTGGTCATCAATAAGTATAACCTCCATCATCCCCCTGTAATCCTGTTTGGCCAGCGATTCCAGAAGCGCGGCTAAATTTCGCTCTTCGTTGCGGAATGGAATGACGATTGATACTCCCGGTAATCCGCTGTCACCGGCATCCGCGCTATCCCTGCCATCCCGCCCCGTCCCTTTAAAGAACAATACCGCTATAAAGACAACGACTGCCGCACCGTATATCGCCAATACGGCGGACAGCGCGCAAAATATGATGCCGGTAATGTCTAAGCCGCAGATAAAATTCATATTGTCATCCTTCCGCCATAATAATATAATATAAGGTATGGCGATCAAGGGTATGGGAATAGACATCGTCGAAATCTCCCGGCTGGCGAGGGTGCTCTCCCGCTACGGGGATAAGTTCATAGGCCGGATCTACACCCCGGCGGAGGCCGCGGCCTGCGACCGGCTGAGCGAGGCGCGGTCGGCGGTGTACTATGCCGGGCGGTGGGCGGCGAAGGAGGCGTTCTACAAGGCGCTGCCGGCGGGCGTCCAGCATTTGTCGTCGTGGCAGGACGTCCAGATCCTCTCCGACGGTATGGGGCGGTCGTCTGTGTGCGTCTGCACCGGCCGCCTGCGCGAGGCCCTCGCCGGCATCGGCGTGGGGTCGGTACACCTCTCGATAACCCACGAGCGGACGCATTGCGTGGCGGTTGTGGTTTTGGAATAGGGTTAAATAAAAAATATTTTGTTCTTGCATTGCAAAAAGAAATGTTGTAATATTATATTATAGTGGGGTATATTCTTAAAATTTTGGGGATGGGCAGATGGGGAGATTGTTCAAAAAGTGCGTTGCCGGGTGGCTGATAGCGTGTTTGGCGCTGTCTGTATCCCCTGTTGGCACCTTAGTCTTTGCCTATGACGACTGGGGTGACTACGACTCCTCGTTTGTGCCGGAGGCCGATTCGGCGCCCCACACGCCCGCCCCGGCACCGTCGTATAGCGCCCCCGCGCCCTCGTACAGCGATCCGTCTCCGCCTGCCTCCGGCAGTTTTGACAATTTTGATGACTACATCCCGGAGCCGCAGGTGCCTGACCATGCCGAGCCTGCCGCTCCCCCAAGCGCCTTTGACGAGTTCGACGCGCCCCCGCCTATGGAGTCTCTGCCGAGTTTCGATGCTATGAACGAGTACGCCGCCACGGTCGATGCGGCCTCCGAGGGGTTCATAAAGGTGGTAAGGGCCCAGAAGCGGGAAATAAGCGAGTTCCAGAACGCCGTCATCGAGGGGTTGCAGGTCACCGTTGAGGAGAACGCCGACGTGGAGGATGAGATTACCGTCACCTGCTACTTCATCTTCCGCGACCGCCCCACGAGCTTTTTCTACGACGTAGACCGCAAGGACAACAAGCTGACATTTGAGTTCGTGGACGCGCGCACCGGCTCGTCGCCCATCGCGGCGCTTGAGCAGCCGCCCATACGCGAGATCGTGATCGAAGAGGCGCAGGTTGACGCCAACAAGTCCATAAAGGGGCTGAACCCGGAGTGGCACGACGTGATCCGCGTGTCGTTCGACCTCGAGTACCTGCCGGTGATCTCGGTCAGCAATGAGCATACCATCATCTCCTTCAGCTACAAGTGGACTAAGGATCCGGCGAAAATCAAGCCGTACCTGCACAAAGACAAGTTCCCGCTCGTGTTCTGGGTATCTGGGGGGACGCTGGGGGCCATAGGGATCGGGGTGCTGACATACTTCCTGATCCCCAAAGAGGACAAGACCTTCAATCCGGTGCTGTCTACCGATGATCTGCCCAACAGAGTCCGGTAGGGCGGCCGTCCCCGGGCTGCCCGTGTGCCTGAAAATGCGCAATCGCTGAATTTAGGTTTATCCGCGTTCCGGAAAATTATTTTGATATTCCGTTTCCCGTATACTATATTATATATTCTGACAAGTCTATCAATCATAACATAATGGTGGGTTGTTGATATGGGTAAGAAGAGTTCGAGTTACGTTATAAGCATTCCCAAAAAGACTTTTTGGCTGACTTTCCTCCCGCTTTGCGTGCTTTTGTTTACTGTAGGCGGGCTGGCCGGTTTTTTTGTGGTAGACCGCTTCGTCATGCCCAAGGTCGTTGGGGTGCAGCGGGACATGGTGGCTACGCCGAATTTGGCGGGGATGGACCGCGAGGCCGCCAGGAACAAGCTTTTCGGCGTGGGGCTGCTCACCGAGGAGCGTGGGCGGGAGTTCAATGAGGAGGTTGCCGAGGGGGCGGTCATCAGCCAGTTCCCGGAACCGGGCGAGATGGTTAAGAAGGGGCGCAAGATCGCTGTTACGCTCTCTCGCGGGCCGGAGGCCGGCACGGTGCCTGTGGTGCGCGGCATGAACGAGGGGCGGGCGCGCAACGAGATGCGGCGCGCGGGCTTCAGCGTAGGCAGCGTGCGGCGGACGTGGAGCAACCAAACATTAGACGCGGTAATTGAGACGTTCCCTCCGGCGGGGACCATTACGTCGCGTGCCATGAACGTAGACCTCATAATCTCGCGCGGGCCCAAGCCAACCCACGCCGTGATGCCCAATATCATAGGGGAGAGCCTCTCGGAGGCGCGCTCCAAGGTGGAGGCCGCCGGGCTGAAGGTGGGCAAGGTAGACTATAAAAACAACCCGTCCGTAGTGCCGGGAACCGTGCTGTCGCAGTCCGCGGCGCCGGGTGCGAAGGTGCCGTTGGAGAGTTCGGTAGATATAACGATATCGGCTATAAGGTAAATGGGGCGGCGGTTGGCGGTACGGTGTGAAATGTGATCTTTAAGCGAGGACGTGTACAGATGAACAGGCAATACGGAATGATAATTCGGCAGGCGGTGCGGCTGGGTGGGCTCATTACCGCCGCCGCGGCGTTAATGGCGTTGACGGGTTGCGTTGCATCATCGTCGTCGATCCCGCCGGCAGCAGATACCCGGGAAGCCGTTATCGCCGACTCCGCAGCCGCCGCACGGCTGCGCCTTGACCTCGAAGGGCGCTTCGAGCAGGACGACCGCTACCGCCTCGCCCAGGACCACTTCGTAGTCGCCCGTGACTACGAGCGGCGCGGGATGTACGAAATGGCGGAGCAGCTCTACCAGATCGCCTACGACTTCTGGCCGGAGTCCCAGTTCCTCCGCAAGTACCTGCTCGACCGCTACATGCGCGCCGAAGAGTACCAAAAGGCGCTCGCCCTCTTCCCCGATAGCAACAACTTCGATAATCTGACTTCTGAGGAGAAGCGCTCTATCAGCATTATTTACTTGCGGTTAGGAGAACCGGTAAAGGCAGCCGCGGCGGTTGAGGCGCTTGGCGATGATAAGACCGATGACGAGATGTACTCGCTCAGCCTGCTTTACGGGTCGGTCGGCGATCAGGCTAATGAGCTCAAGAGTTTTAGGGATTTCTTCGCCCGCAGGCCGAATGCCGCCGCTATGGGCATCCGGCTTGTGCGCTACAATGTGGGCGAGCGCAAACTTGCCGATGCCGACAGCCTGGGGGCGGTTTTGCGCCAAATCTACCCGGATAACGCCGAGGTCGCGGCGCTCATGGGTATGGTGAAGCACCTGCTGCGCGACACGTCAGCCGCCGTCAAGCTCTTCAACGAAGCGCTCGCGCTCGACCCGCTCAACGAAGAGGCACTGCGCACGCTCGCGCACATCCACGTACTCCGGGACGAGTACAGGGAGGCGGCCGTCTATTACAGGCGGCTGATAGCGCAGGGTGAGCTTGGCGTGCCATACCGCAGGGGGCTGGCGCTGATATTGTTCTACATGAAAGAGTACGCCGAGGCCGAAAAACTGCTCAATGAGATGATTGACGAGAGGGACAACAGCCTGCCCGGCCCGCAGGAGTTGTATATGTACCGCGCCATGCTATACTCCGCCACAGGCAAACACAAAAAGGCTGTAGATGACCTGCGCTCGGCGGTGAAAATAGACTCAACCGACCACTCCGTCTGGCTTGAGCTGGGCAACAACCTCGAAAAGCTCAAGCGCCGGGACGAGGCCGCCTGGGCATTCAAAAAAGTCCTGCAAATCCGCCCCAGTGAGCACGTCGCGGCCAATAACCTGGGCTACATGTGGACGGAAATGGGCATAAAATTGGACAGCGCCAAAACCCTCATCGAATTCGCGCTCGAAAAAGACCCCAAAAACGGGGCCTACTTAGACTCCTACGCCTGGGTATTCTACAAAATGGGCGACTACGAAAAAGCGCTCCATTACATGAACGAGGCGGAAAAGCATGACGGGATGAAAGACGAAGCGGTTACCTACGAGCACCTTGGCGATATCCACTTCAAGCTGAACGACTACGCCGCCGCGGAAAAGGCGTACAATAGGGCTATCGAACTGAAGACGGAGGATGCGGCCAGGATTAAGAAACTGCTTGAGGAGATCAAGCAGCTCATGCGGAAGAAGAAGGGGCCGTAATTGCAAATGCGAGAGCAATTATCAGTACATACCGGTATATCCGTACCTGTGATGCGCAAACCGGCAAGGCTTATGCCGCTTATCCTGACAGCGCTTTTGACGCTGGCCGGATGCGTGGGGCCGCTAAAGACCGCGGCGCCGGTGCCGGCGGCCGATCAGGCTTTGGTCACCAAGGCGGTTGAGGACCTGGCGCGGATATCGGAGTTCAAGGGGTACGGCGAAATAACCATGGCCGGCTCCGGCAGTAAGATGACAGGCAACTTTGACGCATTACGGAAAAATACCGGCTCTTTCAACGCGCAGGTTTACTCGCCGTTCGGCACGGCCGTGGCTTCGATTACGGCGGAAGAGTTTGCGGGGCGTGTAAACATAGACAAGGAACAGATTGATTTTGCCTACGATAACGCAATGACGGGTGTACCGTTCCCATGCGTAGGGCGCTTTACCTACGGACAATTCGTCAATCTGCTGACTGCCTCCATGCCCGACGAGTTTTGGGCTTACGCGGCTGAGCCGTACACGCCGGTACAAGGGCAGAAGTGGATAAAGGGCAAGGGCAGGGTAGCTGCGGCGTGGTCGTCGGACACCCTCGTGGTGCGGGCGGCGATATTCCCCAAGACGGGGCGTATCGAAATGGTGACGTTCGACTACAATGTGGGCGGGAGCAGGCTGTCTATGCAGTTCGGCCGTTTCAAGAAGGGCGTGCCGTACGAAATTCAGATAAAAGAGGGCAGCAAAAATTATATTACAGTGAATTACGAATCGATAACGTGGAAATGAGACCAATGCGCAAAGCCGGAAACCTTAATCATAATGTAAGTACTGCGAATAGCGCCGCCGAGCTTGTCCGCGGCCTGCTGCGCCGCGTATTCCGGCCGTCGTTGATTATAGTTGCCGCGCTGTTATCTGCGGCACCGGCCCAACACAATGATGCCGGTACTACGGCTTTCCCGTTTGTCAATATTAACTACGATGCCCGCTCCACGGCCATGGGCGGGGCGTCGGCGGCCATACAGAACGGCATCTACGGCGTCCTGTCGAATCCGGCCGCGGCGGGCTACACAGAACGCAACCAGCTCCTCGCCGGCTACAGGCAGACGATAATGGACATTTGGGGCGGCCCGCTCGGGATAGCCTTAGTTACCACCCACGGGGTGGTGACGCCGTACCTGCTCATGCACACAAGCGGCTCATTTGAGGAGATCGGCTTGGACAACCTGCCCACGGGCCATAGCGCCAAAAGCAACTACACAGCGCTGGGCGTAAGCTTTGCGCGCACCGTCTTCGACAACAGAACCGCCGTAGGCGCTGCTGTTAAGGCCCTCTACCACTACATAGGGGTCGGCAGCGAATCCTACTCTGCCGACGGCTTCGCGCTCGACCTCGGAGTACAGTACCGCACCCCCGACAACCGTCTCACCTGCGGTGCCGCGCTGCGTAACCTCGGTTTCGTCCGCTCGGGGTATTGGAACGAATGGAATGAGTACGAGCTCCCGTACGGCTTCGAGGCCGGCGTCTCTTTTGTCCCCAAACACATCAAAAACCTGCGCATCGCCGTAGACGTAAACAAGTACAACGGCGACTTCATGAACATTGAGCCGGCATTCGAATACACAATCATAGCAAAAACGCTCTTCCTGCGCGGCGGGTACGGCTTCAGCTCCGTAGACTTTCAGGAAGCCCTCAAAGTGTTTAGGGGCGAGCGCGACGACGGCTACCAGAAAAGCGGCATCAACACCTTCTCGCTGGGCCTCGGCGTAGCGGGTGAGATGGACAACGTGGACCTGGCTCTCGACGCGGCGGTGCAGTTTTACTCAGATACCTACACCCCGGGGGTCGTGGTATCGCTGGTAGTAGGCTTTTAGCATTTTTTACGGCAGTATCCTCCGCACCAGACGGGGGAGGATACATCTCCGGCCGTAAATTCTGGCAAACGTGCCGGATTTACGGCGAATCTCACGGTTTAAACGGGCGGACTCCCGCAGTGTGAAGATGGGGATCCCTCCGGCCGCCGCCGGCGCAGCCGGTTGACGGCGAATCTCTCTCTATAGCTTTACTCTCTTGGTTGATCCTGTATCACCGTTTTTATCTATTCACTGTCATTTACCTAAAAGGTATGATATGATGATTGACGTTGTTAATGCGACATTCAACGAAAAGCTGCAAAGGCTCACGCCGGCTAATGCCGACAGCGTGATTTTTAGCCTTGGATGGCCGTCCCATATACTATTGTCGGCAGGTATAGATGATAAAGAGTTTAGGCTTTATGGCAATAAATTGATGAAAAAGATAAAAAAACACGGGTATAAACCTTATGAGATACAGGATTTGCCAAATGCGATTAATAGCCCTATAATAGTTTTTAAGGGAACCCATGCCGGCAGCTACTCGATATTAACAGGGCTAAAAATAAAAGGCTGCAATGTGTTGATATCTTTAGAAATAGGCAAAGGTACCGACGCAATTTACAATATCATAACATCGATATATAGAAAGGAGATAGATCGTGTCATCTGCTGGATAAATAGCGGTTATTTGCTATATGTAAACAAAAATAAAGCCCTCGGTCACTTACGCACCCCCGCTCTCATGGCGGGCGCAATAAGCAACCGAGAGCCTTTAATACTCAACTATTTACGCACTACCGCTCCGAATGCGGGTGCAATAGATAGCCGAGAACTCTTTGAAGCCATAAAGACGGTAACCGGCTTCAAAAATCCTGTCCTTAGAGATAAGATAACATATTCACCCGAAAATGTCAATACCCAAAATACTTTTTTCCAAAAAGGAGCTAAAAATGCCCGCCCTTAACGCCAATTCGGCAAGATTTTTGCTTTCCGCCGCGGATTTTTCGCCGGAAGACTTCACGGTGACCAAGTTTACGGGGGCCGACGCCGTCGGCAGGCCGTACCGCTTTGACATTGAGTTCCAGCTGTCGGAGGCGGCGCTTAAAAAGGAGAAGCCGCCCGTGTTGACCTCCGATTCCATCCTCGGCAAGCCCTGCCGGTTCGAGCTGCTCCGCCAGAGCGACAATACCACCGCCGCCGCGTACAACGGCGTGGCAATGGGGTTTGGCGTTGAGGGCCGCGCCAAACCTCTATACTCAATCAGGCTTGTGCCGTGGATAGAGCTGCTGTCGCTTAATACCAACAACAGGGTTTTCCAGCGGCAGGATGCCGTCTCCATCATCAAAAAAGTCATTATGTCATCCGGGATTGACGGTTACTGCGACTTCAGGTATGAATGTGAACGGCAATACCGCCCCGTTGATTTCTGCGTGCAGTATCAGGAGACGGACCTTAATTTTATATCGAGGCTTATGGAGCGCAACGGGATTTGGTACTATTTTGAGGACAGCGACTCTTCATCCGGCAAGGATGCGGTCGTCATCACAGACTCTTTTTCAAAATTCCCGGCGAAAACGATTGGGGTACCGTTCGTTGAGAATACGGGGTTTGCGGAGATATCGACACGTACCGGTGAGGATGGCGGGGGAGAGGCGGGGCAGGGAGGTGAATCTGCGGACGGCTTCGGCGAAACAGTTTACTCTCTGTCAACGAAGAGCAGCCTGATCCCCAAAACCGTAAAGCTCCGCGCGCAGAATTACCGTACGCCTGAAAATTTGCCGGAAGGGGGTTACGAGGTTTCCGGGAGCGGGCGGTGGGGGAGTGTTTACGAGTACGGCGGGGCGTTCAGGGATTCCGGCGAGGCTGCGCACGGGGCGAGGCTTTATCTGGACCGTTTGCGCGTTGAGAACTTGCGGAGTGAGGGGATGAGCGGGTGCACGGCGTTTAGGGCAGGCCGTTTGGTATCTATAGGGCCTGATGTTGGCGGTTTTTTGATCGTTTCGGTGAATCACGCGGGCGGGATCATCGAGAGGGACGGCGTTTACGCCTGTACGTATAATAACAGTTTCTCCTGCATAGACTCCGCTCCAAAGATTTACGCCCCGCCTTTAACCGCCGCGCAGCCCAAAGCCGCGGGGCTGATTACCGCGCCGGTCGAGGCGCTTGGGGAGGAGCACCCGAATATCGACGAGATGGGGCGCTACCGGGTAAAGCTGCCGTTTGACGCGGCGGAAACGAAGGCGTACGGTGCGACAAAAGACATCCGCCTCACTCAGCCGTCGGGCGGGAATACCGGAGGCGGGAACTACGGGATCCACTTCCCCTCTAAGGCCGGCGCAGAGATGGTGCTGGCCTGTGTAGACGGGAACCCGGACAAGCCGGTTGGGCTGGGGTTCGTGCCCAACGCCGCCGCGCCGTCTAACGTGAACAGCGAAAACAGGGACCAGAACATCATCCGCACATGGGGCGGGAACGAGCTTGTCATGGACGACACACAGGGCAAGGAAAAGATAACCCTGTCAACCGTCAGGCAGGACGGGGATACCGGGAAAAATTGCGGGATTACGCTCTCAAACGAGAAAAATCAGATCGGCGTAAGGGCGTGGAAGCACAAAATTTCGATGGACTGCAACCAGAAAGAGAGTTCTATTTCTCTTAAAACACTGTGTAAAAATTCTATAACCCTTAACGACATCATGCGCCGGATATCTATAAAAACCCTCACAGGCTGCTCAATAGAGGTAGACGACATAAACGATACAATCTCCATTTCCAACGCCTACCCTATGAATCTGGCGCATCTCGCCATTACGCTGCAAAGGTACTGCCTCGACCAGATAACGGAGGGCTGGGTAAAGGATGAGGTAAATAAGGCAGTATCGCAACTGCTGAAAGACCGCCTTCCGAGAAACAAGATCTCCATGGACGGCAAAGAAAAAAAGATCTCCATAGAGAGCGGGGGCGGCTGCGCATTGAAGATGGAGGACAAGAAAGATTCCATTACCGTCAAATGCCCCGGTGACAAAAACATCATCGCGATGGACGGCCAAAACAGTACGATCACGCTTTCGGTTAAGGACGGGTGCGCTATTGCCGCCGGTAAATCTAAAATAACTATTGTGACCGGGGACGGAGGCAAGATAATTCTTGACAACGAGAAGGATCTGATTACCGTCCAAAACGCCGGCGGAGCAAACACGGTTACCCTCGACGGAAAGAAGAAAAAAATCTCGCTGGAATCAAAGGGCGACATAAATATTAAAGCAGGCGGCGCGGTAAACATAAGCGGCAAAAATTTGAATATGCAGTCCAAGAATAAGATGGCCGTCAAGAGTTCTAATGGTGTGGTTGAGGTTAAGGGAAAGATGATTAAATTAAATTGATGCTTATTGAAAACACGGTTAAATATTACACCTGTGCCGTCCGGCGGCTGCACGACAGCCGTGATGTCTCCGGGCGGCACAGGTGTAATATTTAATCGATGGATTTATAATCGTGTAATCTATAATATTAACACTAATCTTTTAAGAAAGGATGGGTAATATGGGAGAAAATCAAAAGCCGGCAAACGGCAGCTATACCGCCGGCTGCAAACCATCGGGCATGGTGGACGCCCACGCGCACCATAACTGCGGGGCCACGTGCCCTTTGCCGCTTATATACGCGCAGGTGGAGACTTCAACAAACAGTATTTTAAGCCCCAAAGAGCTGCGGAGGCTCTGGACGGAACGCTTGATAGGCCTTGTATTCGCCAGAGGGGTTCAAATACAAAATATTGCAACAACGGAAATGGGCAGCCTTCTTATAGACTTGAACACGCGCCTGTTCAGCATGATCAGCGATAACCCCAAAATCTATAGCGCATACAAGGAGTTATCGGAAATCCACAAGGAAGAGAGACTGTTGCTAAACGGAAGAGACACGAAAGATCTGACAGAGCAGAAAGAGGCGGAAAAGCTAAGGAAACTGGAGAAAAGAAAAAACAGCGTATCAAAGGAGATGTTGCATGATGCCGACAAATGCGTTCCAAGTTTAGTAATAGTGCCTACAATGGATATGGAGCTTGCGCATCTTATGGGATACGACGGACGGCTCATATATCAGCAGAGCGGCCGCTATATATACTATCTGAAAAGGAGTTCCGCAAACCCGTATTCATCGTTGTCTCCGCAGGACCTGTCTCATGAAAGTAAAAACAAAGATAAAAGGGAGATAGAGGCGGAAGCAGGGGCGCAAAGCGCGTCTGTAGAATTTTTGGATACCGACAACAAGTTGATATTTCAAAAATGGAAGCGGCAGGTCTGGGACACGGAAGCCGCCTCCGCTTCCAATCATCTCAGGCATTTTCCGCTGTTCTTTTACGACCCGCGCCGTTACAGGTTTGCCGAAAGCATGCATTTTCTCAGAACGAAAGGGGGGCATACGTGGAAAGAGCCATTTATCCGTATTCTCGGTTCCGCCTACGCCGACCCGGTAACGGACCCGCTGCACAGAATTGATGCTTCATCCCGTATTTGGATCGGCTTCAAGATGTACCCGGCACTCGGCTACAGGCCGTTCGATGAGCGCTGCGGGCACCTCAAGGATTTTTATGCCGAGTGCGAACAATACCGTATTCCCATACTCACGCATTGCGCCCCCGGCGGAATGGGCACGCATGAAGCAAGATTTTATGAAGAATATGACACAAAGTATTGCTCCAAAAGAGGAAACCGCAGCAGCGACTCGTTCTCCGGCAAACAATCAGTTGACAAATGTCCCAAGATGGACTATTTCTACAGAAACTACGGACATCCGGAAAACTGGCGCCCGGTGCTGAATGAGTATAAAGATCTCCACCTGTGCCTCGCCCACTTTGGCGGAGACCTCGAATGGAAGGATGAGTCCATGTATGAATGGGCGCTGACATCCGATAGCGGCATGCCGCCGAGAGAGTGGATACGCACCATCATAGAGCTCACGAAAAAACCGAATGTCTACACGGATATCTCCTGCCTCGACATATATAACGACGCTGTCAGGCTCCCGCTTACGTGGATGCTGCGGCTGATCAGCAATAAGAACGAAAATAACCCCTACAAACACTTACAAGATAAACTTATATTCGGCAGCGACTGGTATCTCACGTATTTAACTGATATCGCCAAAAACAGTGAAAATGCTAATTACATCAACTACTGCAGAAGTTTTAAAAAAATGTTCTATAAGATTGACAAATCGGGTAAATTCTGGGAACAGGTTTCACTCATTAATCCATGGAAGTGCTATTCGCTCACTTCGGCGAAGTTTCAGGAGATGTCTGCCAACTTATCGCGGCTGGCAGCCGCACTGAAAGTTGGCGGCGCACCTAAGGACGCGGCGGCCCTGAAGCAAAAGTTAGACGACATCGACAAGTATATAAGGGGGAGGTAGGCTTATGAACCGGTACAGGAATTTCGAGCCAAAAACATATACGAACATCAAATCTTCGATACGGTATCTGTTTCCCGTACCGGAAGCCGATGCCGTAGGGACGCTTAACTCGTATAATAACAGCATTACCGCAATAATACTTGACAAAAACGCAAAAAAGCCAAGGCTTAAGGTTATTGCAAAAGATTTCAGTAAAATGGTAGCGGGTAACTATACCTACTCGTTCAGCCAAAACTTTGCGGATGACATTATTATATACGCCAAAACCAGAGCAGTCGTAATATGCAATGTTAGAACCGGCGAGGCTTATCACGCCGAAACCGAAGTTTCCTCCGATGATTATCTGGCCGGAATCGCTTTTCTAGACCGGAAAAACAATCTTTTCGCTATTGTCAAGTCGGCCGATCACGGCGGGGACTGGCTGCAGGATTATCTGCATATAGCTAAACTTGAGGGAAAACGGCTTGCCGATCTCGGTTCTGTGATGAAATTGCGAATAAGCCGTCCATCAAGCATATTTCCCGACGGGAACAACTGGCTTGTCCACAACGGCAAATTGATCGGCTACGATCACCGCGGCCCTATCGGCACTTTCGACGGCACTAAGGATATGCTCTGTTTTGACGGGATTAACAGGGCGGCGCATCCGTTTACGGAGATCTTTAACGCCAATAAGGAGAAATTAGCAGGTTTTGAGGTACGGGGGTTCGCGCTGCACCCCAAACTGCCTTTTGGGCTTGCGGCGGAACACATCCTTCATCTCGACCCGTTAGTCACTATACCGTTCGTCCACCCGTTCCATATCGTGCGTTGGGATACGGATGACCCGGAAAAGCAGTTCGTGGCCCTCACGCATAAATTGATACCGTTCATGCGCCATTTGGGGTTACTTTCCGGCATCCCCGGGAAGGATGATTATTTCAGTATGGCGCTCGCTTACCTCAGCTTTTCTCCCGACGGCAAGTGGTTTGTGATGGGGTGTTTCGAGAACAATCTTTTCGCTGCCCCCCGCTTCATCGCCATCCCAGTAGATAAGAAGTACCCGGAGTTTATTGGGATAGAGGAGACGGTTATTCTCGGCCAAGTTGAAAAGATCGCGTCCGCTGCCTGGATTGCGCCGGCGGCGTTTGTCGCGTCCGACGGCGTTCGGTTATATAAATGGGACCTTAATGATGTGCCTGACACCGGAATTATTAACTTTAACAAAAATAACGATTATTGAAGGCACGATTAAATATTATCCCCGCGACAGCCGTGATACCGGCGAACGGAGCAGGCATAATATTTAATCGTGTAATCTATAACACGAAAAGCGAGGAACACTATGAAAAAACAGGCTGCACGAGGCGGCGACCTTACAAGCCACGGCGGGAACATTCTTATCCCCAGCTGTTCAAAGGACGTACTCATAAACGGCAGGCCGGCCGCGAACTTCATGTCCATGCACATGTGCCCCATGGCCACGCCCGGATCCCCCCCGGTCCCGCACGTTGGCGGCACGGTCATCTCGCCGGGGGTACTTAAAGTGCTGATAAACGGGATACCGGCGCTTGGCAAGGGGGACAAGCTCATGTGCATCGCCTCGGCGCCCGCACAAGTAACGATGGGGAGCAATAATGTCGTATACGGGGGCGCAACGGGGCGCATGGGGGGAGTGAAGGCGGCGGGTAAAGACGGGACGGACGTTAAGATGCCGGTTGAGGCGGATGAAAAGGGGATGGGGCGCCGGGAAGACACGGATGGGCTGGATTCTGTTTTCAAGAATAGCGCGGCGTCTGCGCTTTTGGCTTTTTCGGTTTACGGAGCGGGAAAAAATATCAGCAAAGATCCGAAGGGGGAAGAAAATGATGTGGATGGGGAAGAGGGCGGCGCGGATAACCCTGAAAGCGATCTGCTTACGGTGCGGGATTTTGCGGAGATACTTGTTGAACTTGAGGATAAATACGGATACGAGGCAGCGCGGCGGTACGCTGCCAACAATATAGATTACCTCAAGATCTGCGGACTGGCCAAAGGGTTTGTTGCGGCGGGGGATGGCGGCGCTGACCCGCAAAATCCAGACAACGACCCCAACCTTATGCCATCGCGCTTCATGCTGCTCTACGGCGCGGACGACTTCGAACTGCGCCGCCGGAAGAATATGGATATCCATCCGGATGGGTTTGACGGGCAGCCCGAACACGAGGTATCCGTCGCCAGCCTGCGGGAAGCGCTTTGGATTTTGGGGTATGCAAACGAGAGGAAGGGGCCGTTCGACAACACGCTCTACGGCCCGCTCCTCAAGTACCTGAACCGTTTTTCGCCTGACTATCCGCAGGATGATGACGCGGAAGAACCAAATGAACCATCAAATGACAGCGGCGATGACGGAACCGGACCGGAGGAGCCCTCAAGTGGCGCTGATGCCGGCGGTATCAATCTGAACCCGTTACTATATAGCGATTTCGGCGACAGCCTGCTCATCGAAAGGGGCGGCGACCCGGAAACGTACCGCTGCGGCGTTTCCTACCGCTACCCCTGGGCCCCGTTTACCCTTAATTTCCCCGATGGCGGCGGGCCGCCGGAGGGGGCAGGCGCCGGGTACGAAATCTACGACCGCAATGAAAACAACCGCGTACTTCTGGCGAAAGGGGCTTTGGATGACCCGCCCGGGATAAAGGCGCTGCTCCCCGACGCGGAGGACGTGGCGGTCTTTCTGGGCTCCAAAGAGATAGAGCTCAACACGGTTTCAGGAGGCGGGGAGAATGAAATGCGGAATTAATGCATATCCGGCAGCGGCATAATATATATTATTGGTGAAACGATTAAATATTATGCCCGCGCCTCCCTGCAACTGCACGTCAACCGTGATGTTGCAGGACTGCATAGGGATAATATTTAACCGGTGAATCTATAGTATGGTATAGCGCGGTACCCGCCAGACCAAAAAAGGAGTTTGAGCCTGTGAGCCTGATCGAAACCAAATGCCCGATGTGCAAAGGGTCCCTGTGGATCGACTCCTCGACCCTTAAAATCGTCGATCACGTGCCGGCCGACCACCAGAAAGCGGATTTGGAGCAGTTTTTGAAAGATTCGAAGAAGGACAAGGGGTGGGACGAAAAGATGCGGAAGATGCGCGAGGAGGAGGCGCGGCGCAAGGCTGAAATAGAGGCAAAATTTCGGCAGATTAAGGACAATAACAATAACGATAACGCTTCATCGGCGGGGCCAAAGTCGGTATTGGATTGGGATTGACCGCGCAGGCGGGCGGCGAAGCTGGCCGCCCTGCAAGCGGGTTGATGCCCGATTTACCGCTGATTTTGGGAGCGTGCCGGACGGAGGGGAAATGAGGAAAGTTTTGGGCATTCTGGGATTAGCGATGTGCACGGCGTGTACGCAGGACGCGGAGGCGCAGGGCAACGGGCTCTTTGCCGAGTTGGAAACAGTCAAAGGCAATATCACGATACAGCTCGAGTACGAGAAGACGCCGCTGACGGTAGCGAGCTTCGTCGGGCTGGCCGAGGGGACCATCAAGCACAGCAGGGGAGAGGGCGTCCGCTTTTTCGACGGGCTTACCTTCCACCGCGTGGAGCCGAACTTCGTAATACAGGGCGGCGACCCGATGGGCAACGGGCGCGGCGGGCCGGGATACCAGTTTGCCGACGAGATCCACCCCGGCCTCAAGCACGTCTCGGAGGGCATCCTCTCCATGGCAAACGCCGGGCCTGGCACCAACGGCAGCCAGTTTTTCATAACGCTGGCCCCCACGCCCCACTTGGACGGCCGCCACGCGGTCTTCGGCAAAGTCGTCAAGGGCATGGACGTAGTGAAGAAGATCGCCAGGGGAGACGTCATAAACAAAGTTACCATAATAAGGTCGGGCAAAGACGCCAGAGCGTTCAAGTCAGACCAGCAGGCATTCGAAACCTACGCCCGGCAACTCGCCGAGAAAAAGAACGAGGCTGAAATGAAAGCGCTCAAAGAGCAGGAAAAGGCAATCGCGGAGAAGTACGCGTCTTACAAAAAAAGCGGGAGCGGTATACTCTACAACGTAGGCGCCGAGGGCAAGGGCGACAAGCCCAAGCAGGGGCAGACGGTCGTAGTCCACTACACCGGCACGCTCTTGGACGGGATGAAGTTCGACTCCTCGCACGACCGGAAAGAGCCGCTCGACTTCAGGGCCGGCATCGGCGAAGTCATACAGGGCTGGGACGAGACGCTGCTCGACATGCAGGCCGGCGAGAAAAGGACCGTCGTCATCCCGCCCGAACTCGGCTACGGAAAACGCGGCGCAGGCGGCGTAATCCCGCCCAACGCCTACCTCGTCTTCGACATCGAACTGCTTGAGATACGCTAACCTAACCTCCAACACGCAACCCCGCAACCCGGACATAGTAAAGACAAGGCCTACTATGCCGGGCTTGCGGGCTCTGCTGTGCGTACTGGCCGCGCTGGCCGTGTGCCTGTACTGCGCCAAAACCGCGAACGCCAACCCGAACGTCCCGGCAACGGATTCGATAACGCGGGCGGTTAGGGATTCTATGGAACTGGCGGCGAAGAGGCAGGCGAATCCGGCGAGTTCATCGTCATCCGGTAACTCATTTACGGATGCGAGGGATGGGAAGACGTACCGGACGGTGAAGATTGGGAATCAGACTTGGATGGCGGAGAATCTAAATTATAAGACGGGTAAATCTATTTGTTATGATAACAAAGAAAGTAACTGTC
>WQRV01000063.1 GCA_009786575.1 Chitinispirillia bacterium
ACCCGGNTTATCGGTGATTTTGACGTTATCTTTTGACGTTTAATCATGTTAATCCTTTAATCAGGTAAATCATGGTTCAGACAACCAACGGCAACATCATCTTCACCGCCAACCCCCAATTTCCAACCCGGCGCTAATCACCGTATTTCCCACTAAATTAGAGGTAGACCATTATTTTTTTCTGCATACCGGATAGTATTGCTATATATTATCATATATATCCTTTTTTTCACCTCCAAATAAACAGGAGCAAGGCCATTATGCCATTAATACGTTTCGCGGTGTACGGGGCGGCGCTGCCGGCGCTTATTTCGGCATGTTTTCTTTTCGGATGCGGCGACGCGGGCGTCCAAAACGCCGCGGGCGGCGCACCCGGCTGGGCGGACGGCGTGATCGTGACCGATGACCCCGCGGCCATGCCCGATGACCCGGCGGACGGCGACGGCGGGTGCACACGCGAAATCCTCAACGCCGCCGTAGACTCCTACGTAGAAGCGTTCACCGCGGGCGACTACACACTAATGCCCCTCGCCCAAAACGCACGCTACATCGAAAACGACAACACCGTCCCGAAAGGCGAAGACAGAATAATCCCGTTCGGAGATGGCCTATGGCAGGGGCCGCTGCCGGCGGACTACCGCCACACCAACCTCCTCGACGTGGAACAGTGCGCCGCGTACACCGAAGTAGTAGTGGCAACTAACGATCCGCAGTATATACTCGGAGTCAAAATAGTTGTCAATACGGGCGAAGAAGTATCCGTTAAGGAGGCCCCAAGGATCATACCGGGAATGAAAAAAGCCGCCGAGGCCGGTTTCAAAATATCCGAGGTCAACCTCGTGCTTACCCAAAAGGGCGACTGGGGTTTCAACGCCGATAACTGGATAAAGTTCGCCTCGGCGGAAGACTGGGCACCGCTGCCCGCAGACAACCGCCTCTCCCGGCCCGAACTGCTAAGGGCCGCGGAGCTGTTCCTCGAATACTTCAGCGACAGGTCGGTGGAACCGCTCTGGGGGAACCCCTGCGCAAGGCTTGAAGGCGGCGCCTACACGGGCGACCGGGAAGACTGCAGCATCGGCGCGCCAAACCTGCCCATGAAAGTAACGGTCTTCTGGCACCTCATAGACGAGGTCAACGGGATGGTAGTGCTCTACAACTACTTCGGCGGGTCGGACACGCACACGTACTACATCCCGCCCACAGGGTACCGCTACATACACACAATGACAGCGATGAAGAGGGAGGACGTGGTGTTCCATAGCCCGCAATAAGCGGGAAAAAGGGGCGGCAAAACCGGGATTTTTGCGGAACCGGCAGAAATTCCCGGCCTTTTTTTGCAAATCCCGGCAAAATTTCATTGCATTTTCTAAAAAATGGTGTTATATTGGTATAATATGGAATATACAGGCCGGAAACAGGGTCCGGCCGGCAGCGGCGGCCTGGGGCGGGGCCTGCCGGTAATCCGGTTATCATTCTTATTGATACTATAAAAGGGGGCGTTAATGCTTCAGGGAAAAAGATGGCTCGCGGGATGGAGGACAGCGGTTGCCGCTTTGGCGGTCGTGGTTGGGGCTGCGGCGGTACAGAGGGCGGAGGCGCAGGCGCAGGGTAAGGCGTATTGGGAGTACTGGAGAGAACTGCCCAAAACAGCCGGATCTGTCTTGAGCGGAAACTACAAGGTAAGCGCGAGCGCTACCATTACAGGGGGTAATGGGACAACTGCCGGAGAGCCCGGGATAAGCGGGTATGTGGTTGAAGATGGAAATGAGGTGGAAATATACATACCGAAAGGTGTTACGCTGACGGTTATCGGCGGAAATGGCGCGGATGCCGGTATGGTGGATGGGACGTTTGTGGGCGCAGGCGGGGGCGGGGCTGGTATATGGCTGCATAAGTCTTCGATCCTTGCATTGCGAGGTGAGGGAAAACTTGTAGCGACGGGCGGTAATGGTGGAAATGGGGGTAACGGTGAGGATGGAGAGGACGGGTTTATTGATGAATATAATGTTGGCACCGGCGGTAGAGGCGGCGCCGGTGGCGGCGGGGGCGGCGGCGGCGCCGCCGGGATAGGCAGCAATGGCGGTAACGGCGGTAAAGGTGGTTACGGTGGTGAAGGCGGTACCGGCGGTTATAATTACGGCGACGATTACGACGCCGGCAATGGCGATATAGGCCAAGATGGCAATCAAGGCGAAGAACGTTATAAATTGGGTTTGGATTACGCAACGTATGGAGGGGTTACTGTTCTATGTGAGTGGAGAGAGTGGACGGGTGTCATATATGTAGTTGATTCGGTTACGGTAGATGCTGCCGGAGGCGTAGGCGGTAACGCAGGCGTAAAAGGCGGTGTGGGGGGGGTGGACAGTAAGGGAGAGGACAAAAGCTGGTCATCCGGCTGGAGCTATGTTCCGTATATTGTTACCGGCGGCGGCGGCGGCGGTGCCGGCGGCAGAGGCTTTGATGGCGCACGGATCGGCACAGGCGGCAGCGGCGGTAGCGGCGGCGGAGGTGGCGGTGGCGGCGGAGAGGTATTTGATGGGAGCTGGGAAATAAAAGAAGTCAACAAAAGCAGCGCTGATGGTTCTATCCCCCTCCCTAATGATGACAACGGGGGAAAAGGCGGTCACAGCGGCGGGTTTACGACTGCCGAGTTTTGTGTACGGGGGGAGACTCCTGTTAGCGGCGGCGAATCGGAGATTTCCGGCCCCCACGGCCAAGATCCGCCTTTCTATTTTTTTGTTATTACACCAGGCGTGGTTATTAAGGATATAGAAGGAGTTCCTTTTGAAGCTGCTCTAAAGGCGTTTGCTGAGGATGATATTCTTGAATTTGCGCCGGGAATCATAAAACCCGCCGTAATCAAATACTACGCCGACAGCGACAAGAATACCGTACTGGAAGAACAGCCCTACTATAGACCCCATCAATACTCACATGGTACATATGCCGTTGCCGCCTACATTACGCACCGCATGCCCACAAAGCCGGGTTACGAATTCCTCGGATGGTATGACGAATTGAATGGAAGAACTTATTGGCCCAATGAACAGTTGGATTGGGACTGGGGTCATTTGCAGTGGAATAATGGAGATGGGAATAATGATTATGACGAACCGCCGCCCGACATCCCCCTTTACGCCCTCTGGGAAGTGGGCGAATACGGATTAATACTTACTCCCGACAAACAAACATTATTCCCCAACGCCGCCTACGGCTATATTCCGCAGACACAGTCTTTGACCGCGACGGTTACGGTTGAAAACATCGGATCTTCATATACGGGGCCGTTGGAGATAACGGCAGGCCCTGATTTCAATATTTTAAACAACAACGCGGCGCACGGTATCAGCAGCGGGGGGACAGCCACATTTCAGGTATCGCCTAAGCCCGGTTTGCCTGTAGGAAATCACAAAGCGGATGTAACGGTTACCATTCTGAGCAGCGAGTATAATGAGAGTTTCGAGGTTGATTTTACTGTAACCAAGGCCCCGCTGACTGTAACGGCAAAGAGCGATACCGTTACCTATGGCTCCCCGCTTCCCTCGTTCTCGGCTATCTATTCCGGCTTCAGGAACGAAGACGACGCGGACAGTCTCGGCGGCAAACTGGTTTTTGTGTGCACTCCGCCCTATTCCGCGGGCCGGAATGCCGGCACCTATTCCGTTAGGCCCGACAGTTTGACGTCTCCCAACTACAACATCAGTTTTGTATCCGGCACTCTCACGGTCAACCGCCGCCCTGTAGAGATTGCCAATGTAACCTTAGATACCAAGGTTTACAACGGGGATACCGATGTACCGTCCGGGACTATCAGGGGGATTTTGATGGGTGTGTACGGTGCAGACAGCGTCTACGCCATTCCCGCCGGCGCGGCGGTGTTTAAGAGCGCCAATGCCGGCACTGCCGTCGCGGTGGAGGTTGAGGACGGTGTTTGGGTTCTTGCCGGAGACAATCACACCAACTACGTGTTATCTAACCCGGTTTATTCGGGGACTATAACCGGCAGTGTAACGAAGAGGCCGCTTATTGTGCAGGCGAACGACATGCTTGTTGGTTCGGGCGGCAATTCTCCGTTGTACACGTACAGCTTGTTTGGTCTTGCGAAGGGCGACACCGCGTATCTTAGCTCGGTGCGCGCTCAGTTAAACGCTGCGCCCGGCATGACGTACAGCGTGCCCGGCTTCAACAGTTCGGTTACCTCCGGCGAGTTTGTTATAACGCCCGCCGGCGGCGGCGCGCTCTTGAATTATAATATAGCGGAGTACCGGACCGGTAAGCTCACGGTTACCAACAAGAGTGTAATGGGCGCGTCCGAGATTGTGTTCAACGGCGCGAGCGTGGTTTACGACGGTGCGCCCAAGGCTCACAAGGTGGCGCATTTTAACGGGTCCGGGTCCAACTTCACGTATACCTACAGCGGCGAGAGCAATACGGGCGTGGCGTACCCTCCCACTCCCAATCCGCCTGTCAACGCCGGCACCTACCAGGTTACGGCGCGGTACGAGGATGAGAGCAGCATGGGCATAAAAACTGTGGCGCTGACGATACAGCCGAAGCCGCTCGCGTTCTCGATGTTTCGGGTAGATACGCTCACCTATCTCGGCAAGCCGGTCACGCACAGCCCTGTAGCGGAGGACGGCGGCAAAAAAGTGACGTTTAACCTTGTGCGCTGCACAAACAATACCGGTGTTGGTACGGCTTATGCCGAGGTTTCCGGTACGGGCAACTACACCGGGACGCTGCGGGTGCCGTTTATTATGAAGAGCGTCTACACGGTTCCCGAGGGTATTGCCGCGGTGTACGGCCAGTCGCTGGCGGATATTGATTTGTCTGAGTATGGGGATGGGTGGTTCTGGATGGACACGCTGTCGTCTGTTGGCAGCGCGGGTATCCGCACGCACTATCTGGTGTACCGGTCTGATGAGCACGGCATTGAGATAGCGGACATAGTTGTGCGCGTAAGTGTGGCGAAGGCCGCGCAGAGTGCCGACGGTTTGGTCGCGCTTTTGGAGAGGTTGACGTATACGAGCGTTACCATGTACAGCGACGGCGGCGGCGAGTGGGAGTACAGCGCCGACGGCGGCGGGAAGTGGCAGGACAGCCCGTTGTTTACCGGCCTTTCGCCCAACATGCAGTACGCGGTCTCTGTGCGCAAGAGGGGCAGTGACAACTACCTGCCGTCTGAGCCGGAGGAACTGCAGCTGCGTACGCCGAGGCTTCCGGGCGCGGACGTTTCGCCCCCTGCGCCGGAGGAGGTTAGCGTAGAGGAAAAGACGGAGGTGCCGCAGCTTGCCAAGGCGGCGGAGCGCGGCCGGATAGCGCTTGACAGGCAGGTAGTGTCCGACAAAGTCTCGTTTACGGTGAACGCTCCTGCGGGGGGGCGGTTTAACGTGGTGATTTTCGATAATCTGGGGAACGCGGTGTTCCGCCGGACGGGCGTTAAGAACGGCACGCCGGTTGAGTGGAACCTGACCGGCCGCGCCGGGCGTGTAGTGTCGGGCGGTTCGTATCTGATTGTTGCCGCGGGCCGCGGTTCGGACGGCAAGGCGTACAGGTACTCGGCGGTCGTCAGGGCGGCGGGGCGTTAGAGGGTGAACATGAGCGAAAGGATTATTTTGGTGATAAGGAGACTCGCGGCGGCATCGCTGCTTGTGTGTATGGTGGCGGGGGCGGCGTTGGCGGACATATTCGATGAGTTCTACACCGGCCATCCGGCTCCTGCGGCTAAGGCGGATACTGCCGGGGCCGCCGTTGCAGCCGTTGCCGATACCTCCGTTGCGGACGCAGGCGCAGCCGAAGCCGTCGCTGATGCCGATGATGCCGCGGAAGCCGATACGCCCGCAATTGATATTGGCGGCGCGGCTGCCGCGGCGGCCGTATTGCCGCCTGTCAAGCGCCTGCACGGCGATTTCATGTTTTCCGTCCGCCCCGAGTTTGTGATAATAGCCGGCGAGATACTCACGGCCGGCGTTGATTTTGAGTTTGGGATGCTGCCGCCGGAACGGGGTTTATACCACACCTGGAACGCCGGCGTTGGCGCAAACTATTTTGGCGGCGCGATGAACATCGGTTATTTTCTCCTGTTAGACGAATACCGTCAGGAAAAGGCCGCCTTCGGAGGTACGGCCGGTTTTAATTACGCGCTGTGGCAGGTACGCGTGCAGTCGGAGGCGAAGAATCTGCTCTCGCGCGATCTTGGCGGCAGCATTGGTTTTGCCGGCGCGTTTGGGAAGATGATTTTCGGCTTAGGGGAGGAGGGGCGCCACAACATAGACATAACGGCGAAGGCGCTCTTCGGCTACAAATACAACTCGGTCAGCTTCGACGATGAGGCAGGCGTTCTTCAGAAAAAGGATAACGGGTTCGGGATAGCGGTATTTGCGGGCGTAGGGTACACGCTAATAAATAAAGAAAAGAGGGGCCCGGCGGCAGGCGCGGAAGCGGGAACGGGGGTGCGTGATGCGAAGTGATGAATGCGTAATGAGGAGTGCGGGGTGCGGAATGACAGGCGGTCTGTACGGGTTGCGCGGTGACCGGCAAAAAATACGCGGCGGCAAGCGCACGGTGAGCGGCGCTAGACCGCGCACACTACTCTTTTTGGCGCTTGGCTGCGCTGCGCTTTTGCTTGCCGCCTGCGACTTCCACGAAAAAACCGTCACCGTCAAGGACTCGCGCATTACCTTCGATGCGCGCGGCGGGGAGTGCGAGGAGGGCGGCAATTTGACGGAGTGCGAGGAGATCAGGGCCCCGCGCGGCGATACCGTAACCCTGCCCTACGCCGCACGCCCCGGATACCTCTTCGACAGCTGGCGCTTCGGCTCCGAAAACGGCGAGTGGGCCGGCGATGCCGACGGTAAGTACGTAGTAGAGGGGCACGTCAAAATGTACGCGAAATGGATCGGTGCCGCGAAGGATACCGTTATAAACGGCATCGAGTGCCTCCTCGTATCCGCCGGGGACTTTACAATGGGCAGCCCTGAGGATGAGGAGGGGCGCTACTTCGACGAAACGGAGCACAAGGTAACCATAACAAAAGACTACTGGATGAGCAAGTACCCGGTAACCAACGCCCAGTACGGCAAAACCGCCGGTTGGGACGAGGAAAACTGGCCGGTCACGGATGTAAACTGGTACGAGGCCCTCGCTTTTGCGGAAAATCTGGGCGGGTCGCTGCCCACCGAGGCCCAGTGGGAGTTCGCGGCGCGCGGCGGGAACTACGGCAAAACCAGCGGGCACATATACAGCGGCGGCAACGTGCTGAACGACGTAGGCTGGTACTACAGCAACTCCGGCGGCGACGCGTACCCGGTAGGCGGCAAACGCCCCAACAGGCAGGGCCTGTACGACATGAGCGGGTTAGTCTTCGAGTGGTGCCGCGACTTCTACGCGCCCTACGGAGACGCACCCGAGACAGACCCAACAGGCCCGGCGTCCGGCGTGGGGCGCGTGCACCGCGGCGGAAGCTGGAACAGCCAGCCGCGGGAATGCCGCATCGCCGACCGGCCGTACTCCCCGGCCTCGGCCCGCAGCCCGATGCTCGGGTTCAGGGTGGTATTCCCAAAATAACACCGGGGGAGCGCTTATGGCCAACATCTTCTACAACTCGCACCACTCGCCGGTGGGGGCGTTCGCCTCGTTTACGCTGGGGTACAGGGGGGCGTCGGGGGGCTTTGGGATGGAGCTCTCCGGGCCGGCCTGCCAGAATGTCTACATCGGGGCCGAGTCGGACATTGCCGGGGAGTACCGGGCGCTGCCGTTTTATAAGGAACAGCCTCTCGACGACGATTGCCGCCCCAACAGCCAGCAGGGGGGCCGCCCCAAATACGCGAAGATCACGCAGTTCGCGGATGCAGAGATCGCGCGTGAGATGACCCCCTCCACCGATTGCTGGCGGGCGGGGGACATAGAGTTCACAATCTACACCCCGCACCCATCGCTCCCCGACCCAAGGGCCTCGGAAGAATCAGAGCTGAAGCGGGCGGCGATCCCCGCGGTGTTTGCCGAATTTACGCTTGATAACACAAAATATCAGCGTCCGCGAAGGGCGTTTTTCGGGTACGAGGGCAACGACCCCTACAGCGCGATGGTGCGCTGCGACGGCAAAAGCGGCGGGAAGGTCAAGGGGGTTGGGCAGGGGGGGATTACGGGGATATTTACCGGTGATATGTCTGTTGACCCAGTACTCGCGTTCTCGATCGGCGAACTCTTGGCGGTGGAGAATCTGGGTGACAAACTGCCGTTCGGTTTGGGGACTACCGGGTTGGTGCTGATGACTGCCGCCGCAGGGGAGAGGCGGACGTGGCGGTTCGCCGTCTGCTTCTACCGCGCCGGTACCGCCACGGCCGGCAAGCCGGCGTCGTATCTCTACACGCGCTTTTTTGACGGCATCAGGGCCGCCGCGCAGTACGGCCTCGACAATTTCGATTGGTACAGGCAGGCGGCTGCAAACGGCGACAGGGAGCTTTTGTCCGGCCTGCTCAGTGATGACAGACGGTTCCTGCTCTCCCAGGCGGTCAAAAGTTATTACGGGTCAACCCAGCTGCTCGCCGACCAGCACGGCATACCGCTGTGGGTGGTCGTAGAGGGGGCGTACCGCATGATCAACACGCTCGACCTCGCCGTTGACCACCTGTTTTTCGAGATGCGCAAGAATCCCTGGGTGGTGCGGTCGGTGATAAACCAGTACGCGAGGGGGTACTACTACGTAGATGACGTTAAGGATGCGGCGGGCAGGGTCTTTGAGGGCGGGATCAGTTTCACGCACGATATGGGCGTCGCGAACGTCTTCTCCGAGCCTGGCAGGTCCTCTTACGAACTGCGCGGGCTGACGGGGTGCTATTCGTACATGACGCAGGAGCAGCTTGTCAACTGGATACTCTGCGCCGGCGTCTACTGGAAGGGCGCGGGCGGCGGCGGCTGGCTCACGGAGTGCCACGATATGCGGGGAAGCCGGGAGACAATAGAGGAGTGCCTGAAGAGCATGGTCAACAGGGACGGCGCCGTTGATGGCGGCCGCGACGGCGTCATGGATCTAGACTCCGACAGGACCGGGGACAGCGGCGCGGAGATCACCACTTACGACAATGTTGACCGGGCGCTCGGCCAGGCGCGGCGCAGCAGCTACCTCGCGGTAAAGTGCTGGGCGGCCTACCTCGCCTTAGAAAAGATGTTCGGCGCGATGGGGATGGCAAAGCAGGCGAAGGCCGCCGCGGAGCAGGCGGGGAGGTGCGCGGGGACTATCCTTAAATACAGGAAGGGTGACGGGACCATCCCCGCCATATTGGAGGACGGCAACGAGGCGCTTACGCTGTCGCTGGTTGAGGGGTTGATATATCCATACGAGATGGGGATGTTTGAGGACCCGGCATTCACAGGCAAATACGGTGATTTCGTCAACGCCCTGAAAAAACACTTCGAGGCTGCGCTGGCCAAGGGGTGCAAGTTCCCTGACGGCGCGTGGAGGATGTCCAAAACGAGCGATAACTCATGGCCCAGCAAGACCTTTCTGTGCCAGTTCATCTCCGAAAAGATCTTCGGCCACGGCGCCGATAAGGCCGCCGACGCCGCCCACGCCGCCTGGCTGCTCGACCCGGACAACGCCTTTTTCGCCTTCAGCGACCAGATGAGCGCGGGCAAAGTGTGCGGCAGCGCCTACTACCCCCGCGGGGTAACGGCTATCCTGTGGGTCTGACGGTTGGTCTGCGCAGGATCATCAAAAATGCGCGCCCGCGCAATAAAAAAGGGTACGGTTCGCAAACCGTACCCGCTTTAGAGCCGCAAATCCCTTAAAAAGCCTTAGTTTGCGTTGCCTTCAATAATTGTCGTGGTTGTGCTGATGGTGGCGAAACTAAGGAAGCCGGAGATGATCCAGTCGAGTATTGTTTGCTTAGTCTCGACCCTGACTTCTTTCAGGCCGTTGTCCCTGATGGTTCTCTGTACGCCGTCCTCGGCGTTGAGAATGGGGACCATTCCGTATACGGCGTACCAGTTCTTCTGGCTCTTCTTGAACGACGCCTGCGACGCCGGTGCCATCAACTTGACGTCGCTGTCGGGAGGAGCGGTCATTTTAACGGAATAGCACCCGGTAACGAGGACGCAGGCAATAACCAACGCTGACATAACGGCAAGTTTTTTAAACATACAGGCACTCCTTTGGTTTGAGTAGGTTTGGAACATTTTTGCCGCCGGTGCGCGCGGCGGCATATTCCGCTCCGGTATAGTCCACTCCTACAATATAATACATTTATGGCCACGGATCAATAAAAAAATATACGGATGGTGCGCAGGCTATTGAACTTTCATATTCATGAATACTATACTTAGGGTATCGGGCTGTAAGGCCCGGAACCGGAAAACAACTAAAATTATACCAAGGAGGTAAGCTATGGCTTACAAAATTTCAGACGCGTGCCTGGCCTGCGGCGCGTGCGTGCCGGAGTGCCCGGTCAGTGCTATTTCGGAGGGGAACCCCTACACTATCGACGCCGACAAGTGCCAGGATTGCGGCGCCTGCGCCGAGACCTGCCCCGCCGAGGCGATCAGCCCGGCTAAGTAGGGGTTGTCAACGCGTTTTGGCCTGACGATGTCCGCCCCGCGCACGTATCCCGTGCGAGGGGCGTTTTTTATTGGGGGGGGAGGAGTTCGGTGGATGTGGGCCCCGGAATCGCCCCTCATCAGTCCCTGCCAAGCGACAGCACCCTGACCGCCGCGCAGCCGCCGCGGAGGAGCTCGTCCGTGCAGGCCTCAGTAGTAGCCCCGGTCGTCAAAATATCATCCACTAGAATAACCTTTTTGCCCTTAATGTCCTTTGTACGGTTTTGATTAACCGCAAACGCACCGGCAAGGTTCTCAAGCCGCCCCTCGCGGTCGAGCCGGGTCTGGGTGCCGGTGTTGCGGGTGCGGGTCAAAATGTCTGCCCTTAAAGATAATGGGCGCATCCCGTCAGGATGCAATGGCGTGTCACCGCAGGTACCCGGATTCGGTTCCAGGCCCTTTAGCAACCCCTGCGCAAAATGTTCCGCCTGATTATACCCCCGCTTGCGCATCCTCGACTTGTGCAGGGGGACCGGGATTACGAAATCAATGCCCGCCCAAAAATCATCCGGTATAAAATTAGCGCTGATGGCGCCGATGTGGTACGCTAATTGGCTTTTCCCCTTGTACTTGATATGCTTGGCGACAACGCTCAGCGTATCGTCATAATCGTAGATGGAAAATATCTTCTCGAACGGAAAGTCCCACGCGAACTCGCACGCGCACTCCCGCTTGCTGCGGTTCACGGCGCAGCGCGGGCAGGCGTTTCGGGCAGCGTGGTTGACGGTTAGGGAATCGATACAGCCGGTACAAAACCAGCGGCTGCTCCCGTCAAGCTTTTTGTCACAAACAATGCATAACGGCGGGATCAGAAAATCCTCGACCCGCCTGGCGACCGACAAAAACGGCCCGGTGAAGGCCGCGTTATTTCTTTTTGGCGTTTTTCTTTTTTCCGCCGTCAGCGTTGCCGGATGACCCATTATCCCCCCCTTTGGCATTTCCGCGGATTAACCCTCTCACGGCCAACCCGCCGAATATAACAAACGTGACCATGCAGATAATCTGGTTATGCGAAAACGGCCCGATCTTCGTGGTCTCTATGTAGCGCGTCATTTCTATAAAGAACCGCAGCAGCGCGTAGAGCGAAATCAACAGATAAATCTGTAGCCCCGCGAAGTACCGCTTGCTCCTGCCCGCCAAAATCAGTATCACCGCGATGGCTATGCCGCCGGCCGATTCAAAAAACTGCGACGGCAAGAGGCTGTGCATGGGGCCGGCGGCGCAGTCGATGTGTTCGTGCATGCTGTGGTGGCGCTGGTAATATCCTGCCGGCGAGCCGTTGTTCGGGTAATTGATGGCCAAAAACGTATTCGCCTTAACCGCCGCGCCATAGCAGCAGCCGTTCAGAAAGCACCCTATGCGCGTTATGGCAATGCCGAAACCAACGCCCGGCGAGCAGGTGTCGAGATATGTCAGCGGAGGCAGTTTCTTGATCTTAAAATACGCCGCTGCCGTGATGATAGCCGCTATGAACCCGCCGTACATCACAAGCCCGCTTATGCCGATCCGCCCGCCGTGGAACGGGTTGACAATGGAGAGCAGGTCGCCGCGGAACTCGTCGAAATGCGTCATCACGTAATACGTTCGCGCCCCCACGACCGCCGCGATTATCACGTACAGGCCAAGGTCGTAGATAACGTCGGGGTCAAGCCCGCGCTTTTTGGCAATGTGGCGGGCCACGAATATCCCCGTCAGAAACGATATGGCCAGCATCGTGCCGTATGACGGTACGTTAAACGAGAATATGGTAAACAGTGTCGGATGCATATTGTCCCTCAATAAGATTTAGCGAAGATCACCCGCTGTTTAGACGGCTCCCCGCTGATAACGCACTTCCCGTCCTCCAGCTTGCCGTCGAGCGGGATGCAGCGTATGGTAACATTCAAATCATTCTTAACCTGCTCCTCGACCGCCGCCGACCCGTTCCAGTGGCAGAGCGCGAACCCGCCGTGGATCTCCGGCTTGTCCTTGTTCGCCGGCGTGAAGAACTTGTAAAATTCATCTTTATTGTCGATGGTCTTGATGTTAGAGTCCCTGAACGCCTTAGCTTTCTCGAACAGGCCGTTTTGGATGTCTGTAAGGATATCGGGGACTTTATTGATAAATTCGGTTCGCCCCATCCCGAAACGCTCCTTGCGGCTTTTGTCGCGCCGCCCAACAAAGACCGAATCGGACGCGATGTCCCTCGGGCCTATCTCAAGGTAGATGGGTATACCCTTCTTGATCCACGACCACACCTTGTCGCCCCCGCGCCCCTCCCTTTTGTCAACCTCAACATCAAGACGCCTGTCGTCATACCTTACATCCCTCAGCTCCGCCGCCAGTTTATCGCAGTATTCGATGATTTGAGCCGATGACTCGTCATCCCCGTGCACAACTGGCAATATGACGATGTGGGACGGGGCAAGGCGCGGCGGGACGATCAGCCCGTCGTCATCGCCGTGCGTCATTATCAACCCGCCTATAAGACGTGTTGATACCCCCCAGCTCGTAGTCCACGCGTACTCCTCTTTTCCCACCGCGTCCAAAAATTTAATCTCGGACGCCTTGGCGAAGTTCTGCCCGAGGAAGTGAGACGTTCCCGCCTGTAAAGCCTTCCTGTCCTGCATCATCGCCTCTATGCAGTAGGTAGTAAGCGCTCCCGGGAACCGTTCGGATTCTGTTTTTTCGCCGCGGATGACCGGCATTGCCATGTACTCCTCAGCGAATTTGGAGTAGACGTGCAGCATTTTCATCGTCTCTTCCTGCGCCTCCTGCGGCGTGCTGTGGGCGGTGTGGCCCTCCTGCCACAAAAATTCCGCCGTCCTCAAAAACAGCCGCGTCCTCATCTCCCAGCGTACGACGTTTGCCCACTGGTTAATCAAGAGGGGCAGGTCGCGGTAAGACTGCGTCCATTTAGCAAACATCGCTCCGATGATAGTCTCGGAGGTAGGACGGACAATGAGCGGCTCTTCGAGCTCGCCGGCGGGGACAAGCTTGCCGTCCGGGCCGGCCTGCAGTCTGTGATGGGTTACGACCGCGCACTCTTTGGCGAATCCCTCTACGTGCTGCGCTTCCTTTTCTAAAAAACTTTTGGGGATGAAGAGCGGGAAGTACGCGTTCTTGTGCCCGGTCGCCTTGAACATGCCATCGAGCACGCGCTGGATGTTTTCCCACAGCGAGTACCCCCACGGCTTGATGACCATGCACCCGCGCACCGGCGAGTTCTCAGCGAGGTCGGCGGCTTTTATTATCTGCTGGTACCACTCCGGGTAGTCGGCGAGACGGGTGGGAGTGATGGCGGTTTTTGGTTGTCCTGGCATAAAAATTAGCTCCTTATAAAAATCAAAATCAACGTCAAAATCAAAATCAAAGTCAAATAAGGGGGGAACAAATCCCCCTCGCTCCAGCCGAATTTCAATAATGGCAAAAAGACGCCATTATTAAAATTCGGCTTCCGCTGCCCCCAGAGCGGGGACACCCCGCAACGCCCCGATACTATATTCCCCCCCATCAATTTCCCCCTCAAGGGGGAAACTTTTTAAAACCGGTACGTCAAAAACTTTTTAATGCGTTGAAATCTAACGTGGCGAAGAGATCTTCGATCGTCTCGGCACGCCGGATTTGGATAGTTGTACCGTTTTCGCGGCGCAGAAGTTCAGCGCTGCGCGTTTTGCCGTTGTAGTTGAACCCCATCGCATGACCGTGTGCGCCGGCATCGTGTATTACGAAGATATCGCCGGGAGTGACGGTTGGGAGCTTGCGGTCAATCGCGAATTTGTCGTTATTTTCGCATAGTGATCCCGTTACGTCATAGGTTTGATCTGACGGGTGATTCTCTTTGCCGATTACGGTGATGTGGTGGTATGCGCCGTAGAGGGCGGGTCTCATCAAGTTCACCATGCACGCGTCGAGGCCTACGTAGTTTTTGTACGTTTTCTTGATGTGGAGGACTTTCGATACTAGAATGCCGTATGGGCCCGTCATCATCCTTCCGCATTCGAGATAGATTTTTAGCGGGTGCTGGTTGGCGGGGACTATGATTTTCTCGTATGCGGCTTTGATGCCGGAGGATACGGCGTTAAGGTCAACGGGGTTGTCTTCCGGGCGGTAGGGTATGCCTATCCCTCCGCCGAGGTTCACAAACTCAAACTTTATCCCAACCTCTTTAGAAATCTCCGCAACCCGCTCGAACAGCATCACGGCGGTGTCTATGAAGTATTGGTAATTAAGCTCGTTCGACGCTACCATCGCGTGGAGGCCGAAACGCTTTACGCCTTTGTCCTTGAGGATTTTATACCCGTCGAGCATCTGATCCTTTGTAAATCCGTACTTGGCTTCATGCGGGCTGCCGATGATGACGTTCCCGGTCCGTGCCGATCCCGGATTATACCGAAAGCAGACCAGCTCCGGCAGCCCGGCGCAGTCCTCCAGAAATTTTATGTGGGAGATGTCGTCGAGGTTAATGATAGCCCCAAGGTCCTTAGCCGCCTTGAACTCATCCGCCGGCGTATCGTTAGACGAGAACATAATATCCTCCCCAACGATCCCGCAGCGTTTCGCAAGCTCCAATTCCGCCATGGAGCTGCAATCCGCCCCCATCCCCTCCTGCTTGAATATGGTCATCAAAAACGGGTTAGGCGCGGCCTTCACCGCGAAGTACTCATAAAACGCCGGCGCCCACGAAAAAGCGTCCTTTAGTTTACGCGCGTTTTCACGAATACCCTTCTCATCATAAAGATGGAACGGCGTCTGGTATTGTCTCGTCAAACCAATGATCTCGTCATTGCTGAACGGTAAAACTTTGGTACTCATAAATTACCTTTAATGTTGATGTGCTAAAATGTCTGAATCATGATTTACAGGATTAAAGGATTTTCCTGATTAAAAATCGTAAAGTCAACGTCATCCTGCCGCTGTTGACTTTGACTTTAAATCCTGTTAATCTTTTAATCCTGTAAATCCTGATTCAGACAAAAAGGCGGCCCCGGTAAAACGGAACCGCCCGTATTACTGAAATTACTTGTCGTTAAGCGCCTTGACGCCCGGCAGTTCCTTGCCCTCTACCAGTTCGAGCGAGGCGCCGCCGCCTGTGGAGATGTGCGACATCTTCGCGGCTACACCGGCTTTCTTGACAGCCGAGACGGAGTCCCCGCCGCCGATGACCGTTGTCGCGCCCGTGAGCTCGGCGAGCGTGGCGGCTATCGCCTGCGTGCCCACCGCGAACTTTGGGAACTCAAACACGCCCATCGGCCCGTTCCAGAAGACCGTCTTCGCGCTCTTGATAGCGTCCTTGAATATCTCGGTCGTCTTCGCGCCTATGTCCATGCCCATCCAGCCGTCTTCAATCGCGCCGGCGGCTACAGTCTTCGAGTCGGCGTCCTTTTCGAACTTCTGCGTGACCACGGTGTCTATCGGCAGCAGAATCTTGACGCCGGAACTTTCCGCTTTCTTCATGACATTGAGCGCGGTGTCGATCATGTCGTCCTCAACGAGCGACTCGCCGATCTTCTGGCCCTGCGCCTTCTGGAACGTGTACGCCATACCGCCGCCGATTATCATGCTGTCAACCTTCGAGAGCAGGCTCTCGAGTACGGCGATTTTGGACGACACTTTTGCGCCGCCGATGATTGCCACAAACGGTTTTTCGGGATTATCGACGACCTTGTCCTGCAGGAATACGAGCTCTTTCTCCATGAGAAAGCCGGCCACTGCGGGCAAAAGGTGCGCGATTGTCTCGGTGGAGGCGTGCGGGCGGTGAGCCGTGCCGAACGCGTCGTTGACGTAAATATCGCCCATCTCAGCGAGCGCCTTCGCCATCTTCTCGCGCTCGGCGGCGTCTTTAGACGTCTCCTCTTTGTGGAAGCGAGTGTTCTCAAGCATGAGGACCGCGCCGTTATCGAGCGCTTTCGCCATGTTCTTCGTCTCATCGCTCACGCAGTCAGGCGCGAGCTTGACTTCCTTGCCGCCCAAAAGCTCGGAGAGGTGCTTTGCAAGCGGGGCCATCCTGTGCTTGTAAGACATATACTGCGCCTCGTCGAACGC
>WQRV01000064.1 GCA_009786575.1 Chitinispirillia bacterium
GGGCGGGCACACAGGCCCGCCCCTACGTTGGATTGTTGGTGTATTTTGCGGGATATTGTAATCCATGCGTTGGCGGGCGACCGGGGACGGTCGCCCCTACAAAATCGTGCGTGTAATTTCGCGAAACATTACAATCATCAACACACCGCCAAATTCCCATTTACCCATTATCCGGCTCCACCAGCGTAAACGTCTCCCCGTCGATGGTCAGGACATCGCCGTCTACCGAGTAGTCGAGTACCGTAATCTCGTCCATGAATTTGAGGTAGAGCTTGCCGCCCTGCGTGTACCACGAGGATGTCTTCGAACGGACCCTGAACCACCCTTCTTCGTCCACCGACACCTCGCTGTGCGTGGCGGCTGTTATGAGTATGCCCGGGTTATCGTATACAAACTGCCAGGTGGCGTTCACGTCCGCATTCTTCCACGAGGTGTTGACGAGCGCGGGGTCGTACCCGTACCCGTCATCAATATCCGGCCCCTCCGTGATGTCCGTCACCGTAAACACGACCGTCTCCGCGTTAAGGGTAATCGAGAGGGTGCCGCCGAGCGCGGTGTAGTCCCCCACGATCAAATCCGGCAGGGTTACCGGTGCGGAATCCAGCGCCGGCAGCATATTGAGCGCGTATGCGGTGAGGGTGCCGCCGGACGTCGTGTACCACCTGCCGGTGAAAAACGGCACCCACCCTATAGGCATGGAGACCGTAAAGGTGAAGGTGCTGTCGGCCTCGAAGATAAAGCCCATCTCCCTACCGCCGAGTTCCTGGAAGATGCCGGCGTACTCGCCGAGGCCCTCGTAATTGCCGGATACGTAGCCGGTCCAGGCGAAGCCGTCGTCTAAGAGGAGCGCCGGGTCGAGCTCCCTGACTATCGGCGGGGGCGGCGTGATAACCGTATTGCCGCCGTCGTCGTCGCTGCCGCCGCAGCCGGCGAAGAGCGAAACGGTGAGGATTGCGGCGCACAGCGCACCGGAAAACGTGTGTTTCCGCATGGTTTTAACCGGTATTGGCATATAACCCCCCTGTTACTTAATGTAAATAACCGTTAAAACAAAGGCACGGTATCACCCGTGCCTCGTTGTTATCATATAGTTAGACCGGCAAACCGGCCTGCGTGTTACAGGGTTTTCCCCGTCTGCGCCGCGGCCATTGCGTGTCCCCAAAAACTATTGGGCGGCCGCCGGGGCGGGGATTATGCTGACCTTCTTGCGGTCGCCGGCGGTGCGCGAGAACTGCACAGTGCCGGTGATCTTGGCGAAGAGCGTGTCGTCGGAACCGCGGCCTACGTTGGTGCCGGGGTGGACTACCGTGCCCTTCTGGCGTACGATGATGCTGCCGGCGGGGACGGTCTGGCCGCCGAAGCACTTGACGCCGAGCTTCTTGGGGTTGCTGTCGCGGCCGTTGCGGCTGCTGCCTACACCTTTTTTATGTGCCATTTTGTGGCTCCTTCTGTCTGTTTCGTTGTAATAGCGGGCGGTAAAACGCCGCCCCTACAGTGTCTTTGCGCCAATCGCCGCAATTACGCGTTTATCGAGATTATCTCGATCTTGGTGAATTGCTGGCGGTGGCCGTTCTTGCGCTTGTAATCCTTGCGCTTCTTCTTCTTTATGACCAGCACCTTCTTGTCCTGCCCGTGGCTCAGGACCCTGGCGGTAACGGTCGCGCCCGCGATCGTCGGCATGCCTATCGTGACCTTCTCGCCGTCGGCCGTGAGGAGCACCTTGTCGATCGTAAGATCGGTCCCAGCCTCGGCGTCGATCAGCGGAACGTCGATTTTTTCGCCCGGAGTCACCTTGAACTGGACGCCGGCCTGCTCAATTATTGAGTACATCTTACCTTATCCTCCTAAAGAAAATCCTGTACAATCTACCTAATATAATAAATCGCCGCGCCAAAACCAAATTTTTTTACAAAAAAATTCCTGTGAACGCCGGACCGCGGGCGGGCGCGGTAAACCGCGCCCCTACAGCCGCCCGGTCAGGACTCCTCCTCCTCGCGGACGACGCCGCCGGCGATCTCCTTGAAGCTGAACTCGTCCTGGTCGTAGTCGTCGTGCACTACAATGTCTAACCGGCATCCGTGCTCGCGCTCAAGCATCATCCGCATCGCGCCGTCGTTGTCCCTCAGGTACTCGGCTACCACGTGGTGGACGTAGACCGTCACCATCTTGGGCTTCCGCTGGGCGCGGCGCAGGTCGCGGTCTATTCGTGACGTCACCGTCTCCGGCGAGAATATCCACCCCAGGCCCGCGCAGGATATGCAGACGTCGGTGAAAAACTCCTGCAGCTCGGGGCGCACCCGCTTGCGCGTGATCTCCATAAGCCCGAACTTCGAGAGGCCGGTGTGGTCGGTCGCCGTCGGGTCGGCGTCGAGCATCTTCTTCATGGCCCCCTCTATCTTGCGCCGGTTCTCCGGGCTCTTCATGTCTATGAAGTCGATCACGATCTGCCCCCCTATGTCGCGCAGCCGCAGCTGGCGGCAGATCTCGGCGGCCGCGTCGCTGTTCGTCCTGTAGATCGTCTCCTCAAGGCTGTTCTTGTTCTTCCCCACGTTGCGCCCGGTGTTCACGTCTATGGCGACCAGCGCCTCCGTGCGGTCTATGAGTATGTACCCGCCGCTCTTGAGCCAGACCTTACGCTTTAGCAGCCTGTCCAGGTCCTTCTCGATATTGAACTTGTCGAACAGCGGCACCTTGTCCCTGTAGTAAATGACCCGCCTGGCCATCTCCGGCGACAGCGCCTTTACGTACTGGAGGACGTCCCTGTAGTCCTCCTCCTGGTCCACATAAACTTCGGTCACGTCCTCCGAGAAGAGGTCCCTTATGACCCGCGTGGTGATGCCGAGCTCCCGGTGGACGAGTTTTATCCCGCTTCCGCTGAGGGCCTCTTCCTGCGTTTTCTTCCAGGCGTCGAGCAGCATGTGTATCTCGTTTACAAACTCGGTCTCCGAGACGCTCAGGCCTATCGTCCTGACGATGAACCCGACCTTTGGCGGCTTGATCTGCGCGATCAGTTTCTTGAGCCTCGACCTGCGCCCCGACTCGCTGCTCTTCTTCGACACGCCTATGAAGTCGGTATCGGGGACGAGCACCAGAAACCTGCCTGCCAGGCTGATCTGCGTGGTGACCTTCGCGCCCTTGGTGTTTATGGGCTCCTTTATCACCTGCACGAGGACCGTCTGCCCCTTCGCCAGCACCTTTTCGATCGGGATTTTGGGGACCCGGCCGCGTTTGGAGTTCCCCCCGCGCCCGCCGCCCTGCGAGAAGCGCTCCATCAGGTCCTCCTCGTCCTCCTCATCCATGATGAGCGACGGGTCTACGTCGGAGGCGTGCAAAAACGCGGCTTTCTCCATGCCGATGTCGATAAAGGCAGCCTGGAGGCCCGGCAGTATGGAGACCACCTTCCCCCTGTAGATATTTCCGACCTGCCTGAAGTAATCGGGCCGCTCCACCACCAGCTCCGCAACCTTGTCGTTCTCCAACAGCGCGGCGCGCTTCTCCGTCGGCGTTGCGTTGAACAGAATTTTTTTTACCATCCGCACTTCACCCCTTAACTCTTAAAATTTCACTTCGGCCAGCAGCTGGAACCTGCTTTGGTATGTCCGTCTGCCGTCCTGATTTTTGTGTGTTCCCAGGTAGCGGGCCTCGCCCCTGATATTTTCGGTAAACTTGTATTTAATGTACGGCGAGTAGTTGACGTTCCACTCGCTCTTAATCTCCGCACCGCCAAGAACGCGCACCGTATCTCCGGCCATGTTCTCCTGCTCCTCTACCTTTCTTATGCGCGATATCTGGTCTTCGTAGTTTACGCCTAAGCCCACGGTAGTCTTACCCTGTATGGGTATGACCAGTTTACGGACGCGTATCTGGGTGAGGCTGCCGGTGCCGGCGAAGTCGTAGGCGAGCGTGAGCGTGTGGCTGCTGCGGTTTATGTTTTCGGTTGTAAGGAGGCCGGCCGCGGAGTTTTCGCCTGTGCCCTTGCCGCCGGACGCGGTGCGCGTGTCTGTGCGGCCGTAGCGGTAGTTGGCGGCGAGCGACGGCCAGCGGTGGAACTTCGCTTCGAAGCTCAAGAGCGGCTGTAACTCAAGCGTCGTGGTGGTGTCGGTGCGGTCGCGGGACTCCTTGCGCGTGCGCTTGTAGCCGCCGGACGACGTTGTGCTCAGCTTCGACAGGCGCTTCTTGACAAACGCCAGGCGGCCGAAAACCTCGGTGCTCGCGCTCGCACGGACCTCGGGTAAAACCACCGTAGTATCTATGTACGCGGTATCGGGCTGCGACGAGAACTCCCGCCCCCACCCTACGGAAACATTCGAGATGTTGATCTTTATTGGGTCGGGGATCGTAAATGCCGAACTGATCCGCGCGTTCCAGTTACCGGTTGACTGGTCGTTGCGGTAAAGGTCGTGCGCCACGCCGGTGTTCGGGCGGTAGTGCATCCAGCCCATGCCGTCCTCGCCCAGGCTGCCGAATATGTAGTCGGCGGCGGAGCGGTGCATGCCAAGCTGGTACTTGAAGAAGTCGTAATAGTTCATCCCCAGCGTGTCGTACAGGTAGCCGGAGCTCAGGAAGTCGTTTCTCAGCATCGTGTTGGCCTCGTAGTCGAAGTTGATGGTCCGCATGTTGATTTTTCCGGCGCCGTCGGCGAGCCAGTTCATGAACCCTCTTCTGGGCTTCGCGGCAGTCGTGTCTTTGCCCGCCGAATCTTTGGCGGCCATATCTTTAGCTGCCGTATCTTTTGCTGCCGTGCCTTTGGCCGTCGTATCCTTAGCCGCCGTTTTCCCGGCGCCCGCCGGCGTTGCGTACTTTTTGAACAGGTCGGCGACCATCAGAGAATTTCGCAGCCGCAGCACAGTGCCCACCGTGGCGTTGAGGTACCGCGTGCTGTCGTTGTCGCGGCGCGTGTAGAGGCCGGCGTAGTTGGCGGTGTACTCGGCGCTGTGAGTCATCCAGCTTACGGCCTGCGGCGTGAACTTGGCCGCCGCCGTCTGCGTGCGCCCCCTCTCGCCCAGAAGCGCCCAGTACCTGTCCCAGTACTCCCCATCGCTGTCGTCAAGCCCGAAGATAGCGGCGAGCGTGCTGTCCCTTATAACGTCCCAGTCGTTGCGCGTGGGGACTTTTGCGAGGTCACGGTCGAACTTGGCGGAGTACGACAGGTTCAGGAGCGGGCTTACGGGGGCGTATTCCACGTTCACGCCGTGGCGCATGTCGAACGTGCGCGTGGTGAAGTTGTGTACGTTGAGCCTGGCGTCATTGCGTATTTCGGTGCGGTGCTGCACCTCGGCGAGGTCGAATTCGATCGTTGACGGCAGCAGGTTGAGCGAATACTTTTTGTAGATGGCCGGCATCCAGGCGGCATTTTCGAACGGGGCTGCGCTCGTCCAATCCGGCGGGTTGCGCGGGCTGAGGTCGTACCGCAGGTTCCCGGCGTATGTGACGGTAGTATCGGTCTTTATGAAGTCGCCGCCCGCGGGGTCGTCCGGCGGCCTGGGGCCGCGCCCTGTCACGCTTGCGGTCATGTTGTAGCTGACGTCGGTCTTTATCCTGTCGAACGTGAAACCGATTAGGGGGTTCTCCGACTCGCTCTCCTTCTGGAACGACGTGTACAGGTTCTGCGAGGTGGTGAAGGTTTCGAACTGCTGCGCGCGCGTTTTTTCGCCCTCGGCGCCCCGGCCGGTCATCATGCCCAAAACATCCTTGGACATGTCGATAAAGCCGTCGGGCTTGCCGTCGTCGTTTAGGAGCATTATGTCGCTCTGGGGCTTGACCGTTGGGCGCGACAGGCCGCCGGATACCGAGCCGCCCACGGGGAGGGAGACCCCCCACTCTTCGGGCAGGAACTTGTCGAGGCGCATTTTCGCGCTCAGGTTCGCCGAGAGGTCGCTCCTGCTCTCCGTTCCTGCGGGCACGTCCGTCATTGTCCTGAAGTCTCCGTCGGTGTAGCTCACGCCGGCGCTAAGCGACAGAAAGTCGGCCCACTGGGTGCTTATGTTGACGCGCGCGGCGAGGCCGGCGAGGGCGCGGGCGCCGGTGGCTATCATGTCGTTGACCCATATCTCGCCTTCAACCGGCCCGCCGTCCCCGCGCACCACGCCCAAGGCCATGAAGGTAATGGCATGGAAGTTGGGCCGTTTGCCTGCCGGCGCAACCACGCGCAGGGGCCCGCGCGTTATGTCTATGCGCCCGCTGTCCTTCTCGCCGGCCAGCTTGAGGTCGGAGAACGCCTGCAAACTGAAGCCGAGCTCGTTCCACCCCTCCGTCCTCGTGAGCGGCGCGCTGTACTCGTAGTAGGTGGTGTCGTCGCTGCCGAAGCGCATGACAAACTTCAGGCCGTCGCCGTAGTTGGCCATGCTGTAGACCTTGACGGTGAGGGAATCGTAACCCGATATGTTCTGCGGGTTGAAGTTCATGTTCTTGCGGACGAGCGCGGTGTCGCCGCCGTCAAAGAAGTTGAAGCGCAAACGCAGCGACTGCTCCTCCGGCGTTATCTCGCCGGGCTTGGGCTTCACTATGTAGTTGTAGACCGCATCGTAGTACTTGCTGTTGTCGTAGTTGCTGATGTTTGTAGGTTCTATGCGGCCGTCCATGCCCGGCGCCGTTTCCCAATGGCTGCCGGCGAGGTCGATCCCGGCGATAAGGAGTTCGTGGGTGTTCAGGCGCATCCTGTTTTCGAAGCCGTGCCACACAAGCCTCATGCCGCGCACCTTGGCCCAGTCGGGCGCACCCACCGAGTCTCTGGCCACAGACGAGCCTTTCAAGAACTCCTTGAGGGGTATGCGGTACAGGCGCCAGCCATCACGCGTGCGCGCGGACTTGTCTATGTAGAGCGAGTCGTCGCTGTCCAAATTGATCTCGTATGTGTAGTAGGACTCGGCTATGCCAATCCGCGGCACGCCGTCGAAGTCTATGTTTTCGGTGTCGTAGAGGCTGTTGCCCCACGTCCCGTTGGCCCGGTTGAAACCGTTCAGGTTGTCTTTGTCATACCTGCGGTATAGGTCGCCCGCCGGGTTGTCGAGGCTCCGCGGCGGCACGAGCAGCCCGCTGTTTTGCGTCCGCGAGAGGGTGTCCCACCCCGTCCTTCCGGCATTGGGGATCACGTAGTACTTGTCGTTTACGTCGAGCGCGTCTAAGCCCTTGTCGTACTGCGAGAGCAGTTCGGGGCGATTCTGGTAAGTCGGGTCTTCCAGGTCGAAGCGGCCGTTGGGAGGGCCGCCGCTCATGACCTGGTCGTGGCTGAACGTGCCTATCTGCACCATGAGCTTCCCCTTGGTTCCGGCGCCGGCGCCCTTGGGGTTCACGACTAACTCTAAGTAGCTGTGGTTCTCCATGTTGAGGCCGCTGCGGCCAAACGACGTCGTTATCGCCGAGTAGGAGTTGTCGAACCTTTCCCTAATCTCCCGGTCCGGGACGTCCGGCGACGGCGTGACGTGTATGCGCAGCACGTCTATGTAGTTGTCCGTAGCGTTGTAGCGCGCGTTGTTCGGGTCGGGCCTCCACACCATAGAGCGGGTGATGCGGTACTTCTCGTCGTAGTGGCTGGGCGTGAACCAGTAGGAGTCCCACGCCGGTATCCTCAGGCTCTGCAGCATGGAATCGGCAATGGCGGCGGCGGCATCCAAGGCGTTGCCCGAGAAGGAGTACTTGAACGGGAAGTGCGAGTTGTGCCAGGCGGGATGGCGCAGCGACACTGCGTAGCCGTCCCTCGTCCTCTCGAAGTCGTCGAGGTACGCGCCCCTGTCCTTCGAGGTATTGGGGCTCATACGGCTGTGGACCGCCTCGAAGTCGAACTTGACGGCCGACGCCTCTTCGGTCTTGACAAACGGCAGCAGGCCAACGGCCTTGGTCATCCACTCCGGCTCAACGTCGAGGCTTGTGTTGAAGCTCAGGTGGAGCTTGCTGAACGGTTCGTTGCCGAGCTGCGGGATATCCTCCGCCGACGTGGCGGCGTTTTGGTACAGCACGCTGGCCGCCATGAAGGAGTTGTCGCTTATAAACGGCAGCCGCATCTCGCCGCGCAGGCCGGCGAACACCTTTTTTTCGAGCACGAAGTCGGACTCGCGCTGGTAGGTGATGAATATGGTTTCGGCTGCGCGCGCGCGCGTGGAGATGAGTTCTATTACGCCCATCTCGTAGTCGAGCTCATAGTCTTCGTCCTCAACGAGGAGCGTCCCGGAGTTTGTCTTGACGGTAACGGTCCCCGCCAATATATTCCAGCCGAGGTTGTCGTATGTGGTGCGGCGCATGGACCCGCCGGTGAGTATGCCGAACTTGGGCACGTAATTGTTGCGCATGTTTGTGGTGTTGAGGCCGAACTTGTATATTGAGGTGTCGGCCATGGGTCCCAGTTCCGGGTTGGAGAACGGGTCGCCGCCGTTTGCGCCGGGCCCCCAGGGCGGCAGGATGAGTTCCTGGTTCCCTATTCTGAAGACCTCTGTGTTCTCGAGCCGCGCACGGCCCTGCTCGTCGGTGAGGCCGAGCACGTTTGATATCAGCTTGTTGGACGCGGTGTGCCTGATCGTGTCGCCCACGGCGGGGTCGAACCAGAACACCTCGAACTTGCCGTCCTCGATATCGGGCATGTAGTAAACATTTCGCCACATCAGCTCGAACAGCGGATACAGCGCAGGGTTCGCGTTGGGCAAGTCGTCCATGCCGGACGGCTTGAGCAGAGACAGGGTCTGGCGGCTGTCGTTGCCGGCGTTTGTGGGGACGTGCGCGCCCTTGTCGGGTACGAGGGCGGCGTTGTCGGTCTTCATGGTGATTGCGATCATCTCGTTGTCGCTTACGTTGTAGCGGTCGAACCGCAGGATGCCCCTGTCGCGGTCTATCGTGTAGTCGGTGTTCTCTTCCAGTATGCGGAAGTACAAGCCGTTGCCCACGCCGTCTATGTCGGTGATGACGCGGCGGTGCGTGGTCTGCGGGGTCTCGCTGCCCTGCACGGATACGAACACCTGAAACCCGTCGCGGTCGAGGATGCGCGGGGGGCGCAGGTTGCGGTTGGGGTTCTTTATGTTGTTGGCGCTGTTGTAGTACTCCTTGTAGAGTTTGTCTACGAAGAAGTATCTGTTCTTGATGAACTCGTTGTCGCGCAGCGCCGTGGTGCTGTTGGGGTCGTTCTTTCCGCCGAGTTCCCTTGTGAGCGCCTCGCCCTGCGCGTGGCTCGCGACGCCTGTGAGCATGAGCGGCCCCAGTTTCGCGCGCACCTTTACCCCGAAGAGGCCGTCGTGCTTGTCGGAGTAGCCCGAAAGGCTCGTGCCCGGCATGTCGAAACCGGTGTAGCCGGCCACGATCTCCTGTATTATCTCGTCCTCAAGCTCGCCCTGATAAGACTCCTTGTACTCGACCTTGAAGTTTTTGAGCGGGTCGTCGGACAAGTCGAACCCGTCTTGCTTTGTGTGCGTTATGTTGACTTTGATGAGCCGGCCTACGCTGCCGGTGAGCGAGAACTCGTAGTTGGGAACGAACTCGACAGGTATGATGTCGGTGATCGCGTCTTCCTTGTCCCTGCTCGCCCATGTGGTCGTCTGGTCGTAGGCCACGGTGAGCTCGAGGCGGCCCTCTATCTTGAGGCGCGGGGGCTCGTTGCCCAAAAGGCGCTGCGCCCAGGGCGGGTAGTGGACGGCGAGCTCCCACTCAAGCTTAGGCGGCGCCGGCGCGCCGAGGTCGCGCTTGCGCTCCTCCGACAGCTTCTCGTACCAGGCGTCGTAGAACGACGTGTTTTTCTTGCCGGTTATGTAGTCGTTTAGCTCGTCGTAGTGGTAAGCCCACACCGAGTTGCCGTGCGCGTCCTGCCTGCCGAAGGTGAGCTGGCGCTTTTCGAAGTCTATTGTGACGGTGTCGGACAGCAGCGTGCTGTTGTTTTTGAGAATGGCCGGTTTTGCGCCCGTCAAGGCCCCCTTGTGCTGCGACTGCATGTGCGGCGGCTCGTAGCCCGGTATTACCGGCGGCTCGTATTGAATGCCCTGGGCGAATATTGCCGGCGCCGATGATGCCAATATCAGCAGGATGGCGGGATACCGGGCCAACGGGCCGCACCTGCAAAACCGCGTCAGCTTCGATATGCAAAACATCAGTACCCCAAATAGATATTTCACGTTAGCGCCCGCTCCCCTTCTGCTGCGCCCCGGCGTCGCGGCAGCACCTGAAGCCCACCGGGTTGTGCCTGTTCTGCGGGAAGTAGCTGTAGCGCGCGTCGGCGCAGCGGCTCTGCGAGCCGCTCTGCCAGAAACCGCCCATAACATTGTTGAACGAGCGGTCCTGCGGCGACGGCGTGGATGTCCACTCGGCGAGGTTGCCCGACATGTCGAACACGGGGTAGTACCCGCGGCACTCGGGGCGGCTGCCCGACCGCTGCGCCAGCGTGTCGCGCGTGGCGCAGGCGTTGCCCTCGTATTCCGCGCCGTAGAGGTAGGCCCAGCCCTCCGGCCCCGCACAGGCCAATGTCCACTCGGCCGACTCGCAGAGACGCTTGCGCACCGAGAAGCAGGAGTCCATGGCCTGATAGAGCGACACGTAGGCGGCCGGCGCCGCGCCGCGCCTGTTCGGCCACTCGTAAACGTCAACGCAAAACTCCTTGCCGCCGGAGGCTATAAGCTCCATGTCCGCCGGGCATTTGGCCGGCTTTTCCGATATGTCGATTTTGTACTGCTTGCTGCGCGCCGCCATCTTCCGCCCGCAGTCGTCAGCCGCGCGGTAATGCAAAACCGAATTCCTGTCGATGGCTACCGGCTGCCCGTCGTAACGCCTCCACTTGCCGCCGTCGATATTCCACTCGATAATGACCTTGGCCTTGTTGGGCACAAGCTTAACCGCCACAGCCTTGCGGTGCAGACCGCCCGACGGGTCCGGCGTGACCCACGGCGCAAGCGTGTCGCGGAGGCACGGGTCCACAATCCGCGACAGCGAATCGGCACGCCGCTGCGAATCAAGGCGCGCAAGCGAGTCGCGGATGGCAAGCTGGCGGGCGAGGCGGGCAAGGGAGTCGGCAAGCGCCAGCGAATCGGCGCGCCGGAGCGATTCGGCCAGCGCGAGGGAATCGGCAATCCTCAAAGAATCCAAACGCGCCAGAGAATCGGCAAGCGCGCGCAAACGGGCGAGCGAATCGGCACGGGCGCGGCGGACGCGGGCGAGCGAATCGAGGTCAACGCCATAATGCTTTACGGACGTATCGGCAATCGCCGTATCAACACCGGGCGGAGGGGCAAAAACGGTATCGGCAAAAGCAGTATCGGCAAAAACAGTATCAACCGCGCCGGCGGGCCCGCCATCCCCCCCGCGGCCGCCCTTTACCGCCATGTAAAGCAGCAGCAGCAAAAGCAGGAGTATCAGCAAAACCAGGGCAATCTTTGCCCGCTTCGCCCCCCTTTTCCCGCCGTCCGGTTTGCCGCCGGTATTCGCTGCTCTCTTATCTTCCATCACCTAAAAGCCAATCGCATTCAAAACCTTCAAAAAATCCGCCGTCTCCCTGACGTCGTGCACCCTGAAAATACGCACCCCCCGGGCGTACGCGGCGGCGGTGGCGGCGAGCGTCCCCCCCAGCCTCTCAGATACGAGGCGGTCGGTAATCGCGCCTATGAACGACTTGCGCGACAGCCCGGCCATCACCGTGAACCCGAGCTGCGTTAAGGCGCCTATGCCGCGCAGCAGCTCTATGTTATGGCGAACATCCTTGGCGAACCCGAAGCCGGGGTCGAGGATGATCTTGTTTTTATCGACGCCAGCCTGCAAAAACGTGTTTACGGGCGGCATCAGCTCGTTTATCACCTCGTTCGCGATGTCCGCCCCGTACCCTGGGGCGTCATGCAGCGTGTCGGGGTCGCCGCGGCTGTGGGTGAGCACCACCATGCACCCCGACCGCATGGCGATCTCCGGCATGCGCGGGTCGAACCGCCCCGCGCTGATGTCGTTGACCCATGTAGCGCCCGCGCCTATCGCGCCCACCGCTACGGCAGACCACGTTGTGTCAACGCTTATCGGCACGCACACACCGCGCTTCATAATGCCGTCTATGACCGGAACGACCCGCGCGGCCTCCTCCTCCGCAGGCAAGGGCTTAGACCCCGGACGCGACGACGCGCCCCCCACGTCAATAATGTCCGCACCCTCGGCGGCCAGTTTCAGCGCGTAGTCAACCGCCGCGCCGGTGTCTGTATGCCGCCCGCCCTCGTAGAACGAATCATCGGTAATGTTTACTATCCCCATCACCATGTACGGTTTTACTATCATAACGCCACCCCGGCAATAACGTCAATTCCTTATTGTCAAGCCGCACCGCTCAAGCACGGCCGCTCCATTACGGCTTTTCGTCCCCGCCTACCACAACGTCTATCACCGGCGCGTCTTCGGCGGCGCGGCGCGGCGGCGCGGCGCGGGTCTTCTTCGCCGTCTCAAGCGTCTCGCCGCCCACCACCTTCAATATTTCCTCCCTGTCAAGCATCTCGTGCTCTAAAAGCGCCTGCGCCAAACGCTCAAGCTCTTCGCGGTAATCGGTCAAAATACCCTGCGCGCGCTTGGCCTGCTCGTCCATCACCGCCCTGATCCGCCGGTCTATCGCCTCCGCCGTCGAATCCGAATAGTCCCGGTGCCGGTTCATCTCGCGGCCAAGAAATATAGACTCGTCCTTGTCGCCGTACGATACCGGCCCAAGCTCCTCCGTCATCCCGTAATCGCAAACCAGCTTCCGCACCATCGCCGTGGCGCGCTTGATGTCGTTAGACGCGCCCGTAGTCTGGTGCCCGAACACGATCTCCTCCGCGGTACGGCCGCCCATAAAGATGCACACCTGATCCAGCAAAAACTGCTTCGTCTGCATGTATTTATCCTCGTCCGGCAGCGAGAACGTAACCCCCAGCGCCCGCCCGCGCGGGATGATCGTCACCTTGTGCAGCGGGTCGGCCTCCGAGCAGTGCATGTTGCACACCGCGTGGCCCGCCTCGTGGTACGCCGTGATCTTCTTCTGCTTCTCCGAAAGCGCCATGCTCTTGCGCTCGGCCCCCATAAGGACCTTGTCCTTCGCCTCCTCAAAGTCGAGCATCGTCACATTTTCCTGATTGAAACGCGCCGCCATCAGAGCCGCCTCGTTCACAAGGTTCGCCAGGTCCGCCCCCACAAACCCCGGCGTCCCCTTCGCTATAATCTTCAGGTCCACGTCCGGCGCCATCGGGATCTCCTTCGTGTGCACAGTAAGGATCCCCTCGCGCCCCTTAACGTCCGGCGCGTCCACCACCACCTGGCGGTCAAACCGCCCTGGCCGCAAAAGCGCCGGGTCAAGCACATCCGCCCGGTTGGTCGCCGCTATCAGGATGATCCCCGAATTCGGCTCGAACCCGTCCATCTCCACGAGCATCTGGTTGAGCGTCTGCTCCCGCTCGTCGTGCCCGCCGCCCAGACCCGCGCCCCGCTGCCGGCCCACGGCGTCTATCTCGTCAATGAACACGATGCACGGAGAGTTCTTCTTCGCGTTCTCGAACAGGTCCCGCACCCGCGAAGCGCCCACGCCCACAAACATCTCCACGAAGTCAGACCCGCTCATAGACAGGAACGGCACCCCCGCCTCCCCGGCAACGCACCGCGCGAGCAAGGTCTTCCCCGTACCCGGAGGGCCCAGAAGCAACACCCCCTTGGGGATCTTCCCGCCCAGCTTCTTGAACTTCTTGGGGTCCTTCAAAAAGTCTATGATCTCCGCCAGCTCGGCCTTGGCCTCCTCTACGCCCGCGGCGTCGGCAAACGTCACCTGCGGCCGGTCGATGTTGTGCAGCTTCGCCCGGCTCTTCCCGAACGAGAACATCCCGCGCTGGGCCGACTGCATGTTCCGTATCAGCAAAAAGTAGAAAAACACCGAAATGGCTACGATGATCATCAGCTGGACGGCGACGTTAGCCCACACTTTCTCCTGTTCAAACGTGTAAACGAACTTCGCGCTGTCCCAGTCGGCGAGCATCTTTGAGTCCAAAAAGGGCAGATTCACGGTAAAGTTCCCCGTTGGCGCGGACTGGGCGGCGCGTGTGGCGGACGGGACGGCGGCGTCGAGCACGGCGGGGTCGCGGACCTGGCCGCGCAGCACGGCCTGGCCGCTGTTTTTCTGGACGACCGCGGCCTCGCGAATCTCGGCGGCGGGGTCGTTCAGGAGCGCCCGGAACTGCGAATATGTGAGCTTCAGCTCGCGCCCCGGCCCGTAGTTCTCCATAGACCGCAGGCCGAACACGACCGCGGCGATGATGAGCAGCCACACAAAAACCGGCCTCCCCCCCCGGCCCGGGGGCGCGCCTGCGGGGGGCTTCCTGCCGTCGCCGCCGTCCGGCTTGGGGCCGCGGGGGGCGTCCTTTTCCTCAGTAGACAAATCCAGCCTCCAAAACATTTAGATAGAAAATATCATAATAATATACATTGTGCGCACCCCTCGCGGCCCCTTTTTAGGAAAAAACAAAAAAAACCTTGACCGGGCGCCGCCCATGATGTATATTAGAGTAGATAGCAACCAATGGCAGCGTAGCTCAGTCGGTTAGAGCAGCGGAATCATAATCCGCGTGTCGGGGGTTCAATTCCCTCCGCTGCTATTTAAATATGCGGGTGACCGTTCCGGCCGCCCTACAAGGTCCCGGATGGTCTGCCATGAATGTTTTGCCGGTCCGCAAACCTAACCGTTTAGATGACTACGATTACAGCAAAAACGGTGCCTATTTCGTAACAATGTGCACCAAAAACCGCGAAAACATCCTCGGCGGCTATGTAGGGGCGACCGTCCCCGGTCGCCCGCTCTCTCCATCCGACACCAGCCGCCCGGTTATCAGATTAACCGATTTAGGAAAATTCGTTGACCAAACGATAAATTTTGTACACAATAATATCGATAACGATGTAAAAATTAACAAATACGTGATTATGCCTAATCATGTGCATATAATAATCGTTCTCCGGTCAAAGACGGGCGACCGGGGACGGTCGCCCCTACATGGCGTGGTGCGTAATATCAAGTCATATGTTAGCAAATGGGCCGGATTCCCGCTGTGGCAAAAATCCTTCCACGACCATGTTATCCGTGACCTGAAAGAGTACTATTTTATCGAAAATTATATCGAAAACAATCCGTCAACTTGGGAAAATGACTGCTTTTACCGGGAAATTGCAGCCAATTTATCAAAGGGAGGTATGGCATGATAAGAAGAGATGCATCCGAATTCACCCCGTGCTGCGAAGAGACCATAAAAATCGCTAAACAGTTATCAAGAGAGATAAAAGAGGGAAAGATTGATGTCTCCACATTCAAAAAATTCGACCCTGTGGAATACATAGACTCAGTAGAAAATGCCGTACTCAACCTTTTGGTACTCGTAGAAGACGAAGATGAACTCGGGGATATAACGAGACGCATTAAAACCAGATGGGATTACATCAGAGAAGCAAGCCTCCGCTACGGATACAGTGTAACAGACGTCGAGGAAATGTTCGAAATCGCCAATGGTGCCGTCACCGCCGAAGAATTCTCCGGCGCCATGGCCGGCGGATACCTGCGCGAGCTCCTGGACCAAAGGGCCGCCGCCTGTGCTCTCTGACGACCTCGCCGCCGCCTTCGCCCCCCTGCCCCGCCCGCGCACCGTCCTCGCCGGCGTAAGCGGCGGGGCCGACTCCACCGCGCTCGTGCACCTGCTCCACCATTACGCCGCCGCTTTAGAGATCACCCGCCTCGCAATCGCCCACGTCAACCACAACCTGCGCGGACCCGAATCCGGCGGCGACGAAGCCTTCGTCCGCGAAACCGCCAAACGCCTCGGCATCGAAATCTTCTGCGCCGGCTTAGACGGATCATCAGCCGCAAACAGCAAAGACGGCGTCGAAGAGTGGGCCCGCCGGCACAGATACGCATTCTTCACAAACACCGCGAAAGCCAACAGTTTCAACTACATCGCCACCGCGCACACCATAAACGACCAGGCCGAGACCGTCATCCTCCGAATGGCGCGGGGATCCGGCCTCCGCGGACTGCGCGGCATACTCCCGGTACGCGAAGACGGCGTCATCCGGCCCCTCATACGCACCGAACGGCAGGCGCTGACCGGATGGCTGGCAGAACGCGGGATTGACTGGCGCGAGGACTCCTCCAACGCCGACACCAAATTCCGCCGCAACCTCGTCCGGGCCAAGATCATCCCGCTGCTCAACGATATCAACCCCGCCGCAGTAAAAAACATTGCCGCCTGCGCCGAAGAGGCGGCCAAAGCGTGGGAAGCCGCCGAACGGAATATTGACGCATGGATCAAAAAATACGTGCTGAGGGTCAACGAGGACGCATTCCACATAGAAAAGGCGGGGTTAGACGGCACCGCCGCCGCCGTAGACGCCCTCGTAGCCCTATTCGACGACTACGGGATCACCCCCTCCCGCCTCCACATCGAACGAATATTATCATCCGCCGCAACCTCCCGCGGCGAACATTTATTGCCGGACGGCTGGAAATTCTACCCGAGGGAAGACAGGGTGTGCTTCGTGCGGGAGGGGGGGCGGTAAATTGGGGATTATCGGTGTGATGGGTATACGGTTTTGACGGAAACAAAACGATTTTGTAGGGGCGATCGTCCCCGATCGCCCGCCGGAATTGCGATATT
>WQRV01000065.1 GCA_009786575.1 Chitinispirillia bacterium
GGGGTGGCATTTGCCGAGCGATAAGGAGTGGACGGCGTTGACGGATTTTGTGGGCGGAGAGGATACGGCAGGAACGAAATTGAAGTCGAAGACAGGGTGGTCGGGCTATGTGGTCTATAAAACCGCAACGGACGATTACGGGTTCTCGGCTCTGCCGGGCGGCTACCGCGGTCTCGGTCGCAGCTTCAGCTACGCCGGCTACCTCGGCTACTGGTGGAGCGCCACGGAGAACGGTGCGCTCTACGCCTGGGACCGGGGCATGTACTTCCGCAGCGAGTACGTGTCCAGGGACAGCTACAACTACAAGAGCTTCTTGTTCTCGCTGAGGTGTTCGCAGGACCCCGCGGCCCCGCAATAGCGCAGCAACCCAACCGCAATCCGCCGCCCACGTAGAGCAAAAACTGGACACATCCCAAGGTATATGCCCGGGTACGACCGCATCGACAACCCCCAAACCCCATGCCAAAGGCCCGTCGAATCAGGCAAAATACCGGGCAGCGCCAAAAACTTGCTCACCCAACTCCAACCTGCGCTGAACCCATTCGAACAAAAAAAACACTATCGAAATGCGCCGGGGAAGTATTTGGCTTGATTGCTTTAAATAAATTATAATAATTTATCTAAATTATGCCTATAATCCGACCCTGCCTGCATTTATTTTAAAATTTACTCTGTTTTTACTTGATTTCTCTCCCTGCCGCAAATTATTTTTATATTTTGGTTTTTTGTGGGAGAAATTTAACTTTTTTTAACTTTAAACATAATCATCAGGAGGGTTTTGATGGCTAAGAAGTACGTTTACTCTTTCAGTCAGGGTAAGGCCGACGGCAGGGCCGATATGAAGAATCTGTTGGGCGGTAAGGGCGCGAACCTGGCCGAGATGTGCAATATTCCCGGGATTCCGGTTCCCGCCGGATTCACCATTACCACGGAGTGTTGTACCGACTACTACGCCCACAAGGCGCGGTTTCCCGAGGGGATGATGGAGCAGGTCGAGAAGGGGATGAAGATCATGGAGAAGGCGATGGGCAGGAAGTTCGGGGATACCAAAGACCCGCTGCTCCTCTCCTGCCGCTCCGGTGCGCGCGAGTCTATGCCCGGCATGATGGAGACGGTTCTGAACGTGGGTCTCTGCAGCGCCACGATCCCCGGCCTCATTGCCAAGACGGGCAACGAGCGTTTTGTGTACGACTCGTACCGCCGCCTGATGATGATGTACTCCGACGTAGTTATGGAGAAGGCCGAGGGCATTGAGCCCAAGGGCGGCCACGGCATCCGCCTCCAGCTTGAGCACATCATGGACGAGCTCAAGGATAAGAACGGCTACAAGGCCGACACCGCGATGACTGTTGAGGACCTGAAGGATCTCTGCGAGGCGTTCAAGGTGAAGATCAAGTCCTCTTTGGGCAAGTCTTTCCCGGATGATCCCTGGGAGCAGCTCAAGGGCGGCATCGGCGCGGTGTTCAAGAGCTGGAACGGCAAGCGCGCGATCGCGTACCGTAATATAGAAGGCATCCCGCACGATTGGGGCACCGCGGTCAACGTGCAGGCGATGGTGTTCGGCAACATGGGCGAAACTTCCGCTACCGGCGTGGCGTTTACGCGCAACCCTGCCAACGGCGAGCGTAAATTCTTCGGCGAGTACCTCGTGAACGCACAGGGCGAAGACGTCGTGGCCGGCATCCGCACTCCGGAGCCTATCAACGAAGCTACCAAGAACGAGCACACCGCGCACCTTATCTCCCTCGAGAAAAAGATGCCGAGGCTCTACGACCAGCTCGACGAGATCCAGAAGAAGCTCGAGAAGCACTATAAGAACATGCAGGACCTCGAGTTCACTATTCAGGAGAACAAGCTCTGGATGCTCCAGACCCGCAACGGCAAGCGCACGGGTATCGCGGCGGTCAACATGGCGATGGACATGCTCGAAGAGAGGCTCATCGACCTCGAAACCGCACTTACGCGCGTCAAACCCGTTCAGCTCGACGAGCTCCTCCACCCCGTTATCGACCCGGTTGCCGAGAAGAAGGCAGATCTGCTCGGTAAGGGCCTGCCCGCCGGTCCAGGCGGCGCGTTCGGTGCGCTGGTTTTCACCGCCGAAGACGCCGTAAAGTGGGTTCGTGACGGCAAGGCGAAGAACGTCATTCTGATCCGTGAAGAGACGAACCCGGAAGACATTGAGGGCATGCGCGCCGCTCAGGGCATCCTTACGGCCCGCGGCGGCATGACGAGCCACGCGGCTTTGGTTGCCCGCGGCTGGGGCAAGTGCTGCATAGTGGGCGCCGCCGATTTCGAGATCGACGTCACCACGAGGACGGTCACCATCAAGGGCCGCATTCTGAAGGAGGGCGACATCGTTACGCTCAACGGCACGAAGGGCTGCGTATACTCCGGCGCGTTGCCGATGATCGACGCGACCGAGAACCCGCGCTTCAAGGCGTTCCTCTCCCTCATCGACAGGTACAAGGGGATGAAGGTCCGCGCCAATGCCGACACGCCGAAAGACGCCGCGGTCGCCCGCGCGTTCGGCGCCGAGGGCATCGGCCTCTTCCGCATCGAGCACATGTTCTACGGCGAGGGCAGCGAGCAGTCGCTCGGTTTCCTGCGCCAGATGATCATGTCCAACGGTTCGGGTGAGCGCAAGGAAGCTCTCGACAAGCTCTTCCCGTCTATGAAGAAGGATCTGAAGGACACGATGAAGGCGATGGCCGGTTTCCCGGTGACGATCCGCCTCCTCGACCCGCCCCTGCACGAGTTTGTGCCGACCAAGCCCGACGGCCAGGACGACCTCGCCAGGGCTATGGGTATCAGCATCGACGAGGTGAAGAAGCGCGGCGAGGGCCTCCACGAGGTCAACCCGATGCTTGGCCACCGCGGCGTGCGCCTCGGCATCACCTACCCCGAGCTCACCGAGATGCAGGTCCGCGCCATTCTGGAAGCCGGCGCCGAGCTTGTTAAGGAGGGCACGAAGGTCGTCCCCGAGATCATGATCCCGGTTACCTGTACGGTGAACGAGCTCAAGGATCAGCAGGCCATCGTTGACGAGGTTGCCGCCGATGTCAAGAGGAAGTACGGTCTCAAGAATTTCGACTACCTCTGCGGTACGATGCTTGAGATCCCGCGCGCCTGCCTGCTCGCCAATGAGATGGCGGAGGTCGCCGACTTCTTCTCATTCGGCACCAACGACCTCACGCAGATGGGCTTCGGTTTCAGCCGCGACGATATGGGCAGTTTCATCGCCCCGTATCTGCAGAAGAAGATTCTGGCGGAAGACCCGTTCCTGAGCATCGACCAGGCCGGCGTAGGCCAACTGGTAAAGTACGGCGTCGAGCGCGGCCGCAGCGTTAAGCCGAAGCTCAAGATCGGCATCTGCGGCGAGCACGGCGGCGAGCCTGAGTCTGTGAAGTTCTTCTACAGCCTCGGCCTCGACTATGTGAGCTGCTCACCCTTCCGTGTGCCCATCGCCCGCCTCGCCTCAGCACAGGCCGAGATCGCGGCGAAGAGCGCGAGTAAGAAGTCTTCGGCAAAGCCTGCCGCAGCGAAGAAATCTGCGAAGAAATCCGCTAAGAAGTCTTCGAAGAAGGCTGCCAAGAAGTCAGCGAAGCCCGCCGCGAAGAAGGTAGCGAAGAAGGCTGCAAAGCCTGCTGCTAAGAAGGCGGCGAAGAAGGGCAAGAAGAAGTAAGCGTTGATTTATTGCGGTAACGTAGGGGCGCGATTCATCGCGCCCTTATTTTTTATTAAAGACACAATTAAATGTTACACCTGCACTGCACGACAGCCGTGATGTCTCCGTGGGTGCGGGTGTAACATTTAATCGTGTAATCTATAATAACGGTGAGATAAAATGATACAATTCGACCTGCATGTACACAGCATCTTTAGCCAGTGCGGCATCCACACCGTATTGGAATTGCTTGATTACGCCAAGAATATAGGGATAAAGGGGTTTGCGGTAACGGACCACGGCCTCACGCTGCCCGGCGGCCGCCTAAACAGCCCGTTCTTCGAGCGTTTCAGGTCGCCGTGCCCGGATGTCAGGATTCTGAAAGGCGTTGAATGCAATCTGGTGAACGACAGGGGAGAGATCGATGCCCCGTGGCATTTGATCAAATTTATAGACGTGGTGCTGCTCGGCATCCACCCCAATACGCCCAAGGGGTTAAGCGCCGATGCTTATACGGATATGCTGATAGCCGCGATACGCCGGAATAAGTGCATCGACATAATCACGCACCCCAACGATGTTACCTATCCGGTAGATTATAAAAGATTGGCGCGGGAGGCGAAGTCCGCCGGGGTTGCGCTGGAGCTCAACAATTCGAAGATCATGCTTGCGCGGACGGGAATCGAGAGCGCGTATGATTTAGTGAGGGCATGCCTTGACGAGGGGTGCCGCATGGCGGTCAACAGCGACACGCACGCTATCCATGAATTAGGGTTAGATGATTCTGTGAGGCCCATCCTCAAAGATACCGGTTTCCCAGATGGTATGATTGTCAACAGGGACGAGAAGTCTGCGCTGGAATTTATTGAGGGCCGGCGCGGGAACAAGGTTAAGCCTGCGTAATCTGAAAAATGAATGGTTCAATTCCAATTATCGCGCCAAATAATAATTTATTGGTGTGTTGATGTTGATTGTCTGAACCATGATTTGCCTGATTAAAGGATTAACATGATTAAACGTCAAAAGATAACGTCAAAATCACCAATAATCCGGGTTTTGATAACGATAATGCCTGTAGGGGCGACCGTCCCCGGTCGCCCGCAACGCATGGATTACAATATCCTGCAAAATACACCAACAATCCAACGTAGGGGCGTTGCGTGCAACGCCCTGCAATGCCGGGATTGCGGTATACGTCAAATCAAACGCAATATCGCAATTCCGGCACGGGCGACCGGGGACGGTCGCCCCTACAAAACCGTTTTGTTTCCGTCGAAACCGTATATCCATCACAACGATAAAAACCAATATCGCAATTCCGGCACGGGCGATCGGGGACGATCGCCCCTACAAAATCGTTTTGTTTCCGGTGGACGTATCGGATAAATTGCCATTTGGCGCGCATCCAACCGAATGGGCGTTGCATGCAACGCCCTTACAAAACAGTATACCCATCACACCGATAAACCCCAATTTATCCTCCGGTATTGATTTCAATGTTACCGTACAAAAAAAGGGGACGCGGTGAACCGCGCCCCCTGTGCTGCGTCACAATATCAAAGCATCAATACGTTACCGTCCTCAGGGTCTTAGACACGTTTCTGCCTTCCAGATTCAGGAAGAGCATGCCCTTGGGGAGGTTGTCGAACTTCAGCGTTGCCGCGCCGTTTGCTACGCTCCCGCTTCTGATTGTCCGTCCGCGCGGGTCGATCAGCTTGTAGGAGGTGAAGCCGTGGCTGCCCGGCAGGGCGGCGGAGAAGCCACGTACGCTTTTTGTCAGCACAACATTCGCTTGCACGGATTTGTTGACGCTGTACCGTACCGATGCGTCGGGTTGTTTGTCGGTGCGGATGAGCTCGAAGTAGTCGGCGTAGACCGATCCGTTAAAGGCCAGGACTATCGTATTGGCGCCCTGATTCAGTTCTATTGAGGAGGCGAGCGGTATCAGCGCGTAGTTGGACGAGTTTGTCCCGCCTGTGCTGTGTACGCTTATGGTGCCGGCAGGCGTACCATTTACGGTTACGGTGAAACTGGTTGCGCTGTTTGCGGCGATTCTGAACACTACATTGCGGAACCCGGCGTCATCGGCGGAGACGTTTACCGTGTAGGTTGCGGTGGTCGAAACCGGGTTGCGGACGTATGTCATGTTGCCGCTGGTTGCCCGGCATGCCGTAGCAAGGCCGCTTCCACCGCCGGCGGGGCATTCGGCAGCCGCAGGAGTCATGGTTTCCGCCTCTACCCTTATAGTATCCCCGCTCGTGTTGTGCGGCGGGTCGCTGTCTTTAGTGAAGTTGGCGCGGATCGTCGCGTTGGAGCTTAGTGAGATTGTTGTCGATGCGGAGGTCGCGTCAAAGAACGTGGCTGAGCCGGAGGTCAGCGTCCAGTATTGGAATGTATAGCCGTTGGCTGCCGCAGCGGATATGGGGATCTGCGTCCCCGAGTTGATGTTCGACTGGGATGTGGGCGTAACGGTTCCGCCCGCGGCCGGTTCCGCGCCGGCCGTTAGAGTGTAGGTAGAGACGACGGGCGTAGAGGGGATGTTCAGCTTGTTGATTTCATCGCCGAAGAACCTCATGCGGTTGTTCCACCATGTTTTGAACCCGTTGACGCGGGTATCGAATGTCGCCACGTTTGTAGGCTTGGCTTCTCCGCCCGCCATTCCCCAACCGCCGCTGGAGCCGCCGTATGCGTTGAAGTTATCAACTACGCGGTACCTTATGACGTTGGCGATGGAGTCTACGAGCGCCGGCATGGCATTGAAATCGGCCTGGTGGTCGTCCCACGCCTTTTTGAACGCTTTCAAAAACTCGGGGTCGTCCCAGAGCCTCTGGTAGAAGGAGTGCTTGGGCCTTATAGGCTCGTTGTAGTTTACGTAGTGGGTGGGGAAGCTCTGCGTCGGGTGTACGCCGGCGGCCAGGTCGAAGTCCCAGAGCGGGCCGGCCACGATTGGCAGGGCTTTGCGGGCGCTGGTGTCGTAGTCTCGGAAGGCGTAGTTGGAGCCGGGCTCTGCGCCGTAATTCCCGCCGCCGAACATCCCGCCGCCCTGCTGGGCCATCGCTTTGTTGTTGAAGTCAAAATTGTCTATAAGCTGCTGTATCAGCACGTATTTCGCCCAGCTTTCCATATCTATCATGTCGCGGTAGCCGTTGGTCGGGAAACCGCTTGCCGCCATGGTATTGCATAACTCGTTCACCTCGTTCTTGACAAATGATACCGCGGCGTTATTGTCGTTGCAGTTCTGCGGAGGATTGGCGTCGCAGCCTGCCACTTCCGGCGACCTTATGCGCGTAAACAGCTGGTAGTTGGTCGTCCTGAATTTAATTTGCCCCGTCTCGGCGTCGTGGTAGTCAAACTCGACGAGCCAGCCCCTGGTCTTATCAACATTAACCCTGTCCTTTTTTACCTGAATCTGTTCCGTCAACTGATAAATGCCCTTGTACCTCTCCTGGCCGTTGACAACGAAGTAGAGGTCTACATATTGGGATGTAGGCGTGTGCTTGAGCTTCAAACGCTGGCCGAGTGCAAAGGCCACTGCGTTAAGCGCCATTGTATGGTCGTAGTAGTTGGCAAGCAGGACCCAGCTGTTCGCCTTGGGTTTGCCGAAAAGCGACTGCTCTTTGGCAAACTTGATGCGGTAGGGTTTCTTGTCCATGCCGGCGGTAGAGTTCCCGCGCACACGGATGGAGTCTGCCTGTACTTCTCCCTGAACAATATCTACATCAGGGTGCCCCGTCAGCTGGAACTTCGTCATCCTGACGTAGTTCATGGTTTGAGCCCCCCCGAACATACCGCCGCCGGAGACAGTCGGCTCCGCGGCAACGGTGATCTTCATAACAGGAAGAGACTGCGACCATGCAAGCGCACTCGCGCAGACGACCAAAGCTGTTGCCAGCCTGACTGCAAAAGATTTGTGTTTCATAAATCCTCCCCCCCTTATTGCTAAGGAGCAAAATGGTTTACCGGTTAATGCTATAATATAGATAATACAACAGCCGTTATCCTCCAAAAAAGATAGCTTTAAGGTACAGTAAAGGTAGTGCGGTTTATGTACCTTTTATCAAAAAATTACCACTGCCTGACTGTCAAACCTGTACCGCCTGACGTTCGTCTCGCCGTCGAGCGTTCTCCACCTCACCTCAAACGTATTTCTGAACTGGTACGCCGATTTTGCCGCGAAGCCCAGCGTGAGCCCGAAACGCAGCTGCGTATCAAAATTTTCGCTCTCGATATCTTCACTGTAAAACGCCGCTTCGGCCAGCGGGATGATTTGCGTAAGCGTTGACCAGGGGGTGTTTACAGGGTACTGCTCCTGTATGCGCAGGCCGAAGATGTATGCGTCGCGGTTTTCGGTCCACTGTGTGCGCCGGCTGGGGTTGAGCCCGAAAGTCAGTTCCGCTTCGGACACTAATTTTAATTCATGTTTGCACGACAGGGACGATACGAAAGAGGCCGGCAGGCTGAGCTCGTCGCCGCCGTGCATTATTATTGCGGCAAGTATGAGCTGCGTGTTGCCGGCAAAGTCGTATGATACGGAGTAGTTCTGCAGGTAGCGCAGCGAGTCTTCCGCCGACCACGAGAAACCGCCTGTTGCCCGCAGGTTTTTGTTGAAGTCGTGGCGGTATTGCAGCGTGAGGTCGTGGCCCAGAAACCCGAGGTCCTCTATCCCTCCGTTGATTATGGAGCGGCGGTGGAAGTAGCGTTCTTCCACCCCGGCGCGCTCTTCGAGGCCAAACGATTTTTTCATTATGCCGGCGCGTATTGTGCCGGGTTTAGAGACGCTGTATTGGCCGTAGAGTTTGTCTACGACTAAGAACGTGTCGCGGATATCGTACTCTATGCCGATTTCGGCGCGGACCCGCCTCACCGGGCGTGCGGAGATTTCGATGGTGCTCTTGCCTGTGATCCGCGATTCGGTCATATCTTCGTTTACGCGGTTGTAAATGTCGAAACCGGTTTCGAGCGTACCGCTGAGGCGGAATTCGGTGACTTCTCTATCGGCCCGTTTGCCGGTTGCTGCGGTTGGCGCGGCGGTTTCGGTTCCGGTGGTTTTGGCGGATTTATCCTTTTTATCTTTCTTTGGCTTGTCCGGTGCGAGTTCAGTTTCAGTTTGGGATGGATTGACGGGGGAGTCGGCGGCAGTATCAATGCTCATGCCTGCAAAGGCATCAGCATCAACATCGGTATCAACGGCAGCATCAGCATTAACCGCATCAACCGTTGCGTTGGTATTGAGTTCGGGATTGGCGAACGCGCTGCCCGCGGCGCCCAAAAAGGCGCATATCGCGACCGCGGCGGTTATCAGCCGGTATCCGTACATCATTAAGCCCCCCTACTTTCTTTTGTAAACCAATTTCACCTTCGCGCTATCGGTTAAATAGTTCATTTCGATAATTACGACTTTGACGACATCGTACCCGAACCTGTTTTTAATGTCGGCGTGCAGCTCCTGCTTCTTATCTTTGCCCAGCAGCTTTGTATTGTCGTAAACAAGCAGAATCTGGTCGGTCTGCCCCATGAACACCTGGTCGCAGAGGTAGACGAACATGCACAGTATCACGTTGGCCCACAGCACGGCGAAGATCGTGAGGTCGGCGGTGGCCAGCGAGTTTATGACGCCGAGGATGATGGACGCGAAGAGGAACGTCATCTCGCGGATCTGTATCTGCTCGGTACGGTAGCGCAGGATGGAGAGTATGGCGAACAGGCCGAACGCGAAGCCGGTGCGCACGCGCACCGATGCGAGCATGGACGTTACCATGAAGATGAGTATGTTCGAGACAAAGAAGCTGAACGAATATTCGCGTATGCGGTGTTCCCGCGAGTAGATGAGGCTTATGAGCACGTAGGCGAAGATGATGTTCATTATGAAACGCAGCGTCATTACGCCTATGAAGTTCCAGTCGCTCTCGCCGAGGTAGATTTTCATGGTTTTCTCATCTACTAAGCGGCGCCTGTTATTGTTGTCGCCGTCGCCCTGTGTGGTGGCTATTTTGGCTGCCGCCTCGGCTGCTTTGGCCGATGCCTCGGCTGCTCTGGCGGCGGATTCGGCGGCTCTGATCCTGGGCTTAGAATCGTTGTCGGAAGATACCTCGTCGCCGTCGGCCGTCGGTTTTTCTTCCGTCATGCCCATAGCCTCGGGCGGGAAGAAGGCGCTCGGCGTGAAGTGCAGCGCGGTGAGCGCGAAGAAGAACAGCGCGACGATTACCGTCGAGACGTTTATGCCCCAGATGTTGGGCCCCTTTACGTTGATACTGCCGTTGCCGATACCCTTGTTTTTCAAGCTGCCGCCTCTCTTTCGAATGCCAGGCTCCTGAGCCTCGGCAGAAACCTGTTCTTTCTGGCTTCGGCGTGGGTCAGTGAGATCCCGATAGTGTATTTTGAAAACCCGCTTGGGTTTTTGTGTATACTGCGGAAATATTCCTGCGAAAACGTCTTCTCCGGCCCCTTCTCGCGCTTCTGCTCCACTATGGCCGTGTCGTACAGTTTGAATTCCAGCCCGTTAAACGCGTATGACAGCCCGAAGTCGAGCGTCATGCGCTCGGGGAAGTTCTTGTTCAGGAATGTTACGCGGTTGAAGTAGACGTTGAGCGACGGTATAAGCTCCCCTACGTAGCCGTAGCCGTGCGTGTTTACAAGCGCGATGAAGTGCTCGTCGAAGTCGGAGAGGTTTTTTACCGCCGGAAGCATAGGGAAGCCGGGGTTGGGTATTTCGTCCGGGATCCCGTCGCGGCGCTGGCGGAATTTTTTCGTTTTGCCGGTGTTCTGCTTCTGCTTGATCTCGTTGAAGATCTTGCCGTTGCTAAGGTATTTGCGCGTGCGGAACTTGAACCGCTGCGCCCGCTTGTTGTGGTGCATGTTGAAGCAGAGCAGGTCGGGCGTGTCGAAGTAAACCGTCTCGTAGCTCTGTATGACCATGTCTTCGATCTGGAGGACAGAGTAGTCGTTGGCGATATTTTTCAAGAAACCGGAGACGCCGCCTGTCCGCAGCACGAACTTGGTGTCGAACCTGTTGAGGAACGCCATGTTCTTCGAGTCCTCGAGGGAGGAGCGGGAGAAGGGGGCCAGGAGTTCGAGGCATGTCTCTTTTGTTATCATCAATTCCCCGCTATTTTATCTTGGCGCACGTCGAGCGTACCGCCGGTATGAGAGAGGTTTCCGCCCTTGTAGTCGAGGTCCTGATTGACGGTAGAGCGTGATTTCACCGTGCCGGCGGTCATCCTGAAGTTCCTGCGCACCCTAATGCCGTCGCCGTCGGAGGCTATGTCGGCATTACCTCCGGTTACCGTGAGGCTGCCGTCGATATTGAGCCCTCTGGCGTGCTTTGCTGCGCGGGCGTTTATCGTAAGCGTTCCGCCGGAGATCTCCATGTTGCCCTCGCCGGGGTGGTTGTCGATGTCGTTGCCAACTTTGATTCCAGCGGCGTTGCTCGTGTCGGGGAGGGCTGCGGGGTTAGCGGGGTTGGAACTGATGTCCCGCGAGCCGGTTGCCGTGATGTCGGTCTTGCCGCCCCTTATGCCCATGAAGCCGCGCGTGCGTATTCCCTTCGAGCCGTTGCCTTCAACGTAGATTCTGACATCGGCGCCGCCTTCGATTATGGTGCTGTCTTCGCCTGCGATCCCGTGGGATTTGGCGCCGGTCGTGCGCAGGCGCACCTTGGCGTCGCGTATAAGGATTGTGTTGAGCGTGTCTTCGTTCTGGACGGCGTCGCCCCGGCTGACGATTTGTATGGTCCCGCCCGTGATTTCAATGTCGTCGTTGGCGTGGAGCCCGTCGCCCGCCGATTCGCGGATTGTGATGTTCCCGCTCTCTATGCGGATGTCGGAGTCGGCGACGATCGCGTGGGCGTTGCCGCCGGAGGTGCCTACGCCAAGGCCCTTAGCGGCGACCTCAAGGTAGCCGTTGCCCCTGAAAGTGAGGCGCTTTTCGCTGAAGAAGGCCCCCTTGGCGTCTTCGGCGGTACCGTCTTCCCCTATATGCGGCGGGCCGTAAACCGTCCCGTCGGAAAGGTAATTTTCCCGCCCGCAGCCGCCTACTAAATAGACGGGCACCGGCCCGTTGGTTTGGATGTTTACCGCCGGCCCGCGCGGGTTCGTTATGTTCGCGCCGTTAAGGTAGAGCCCGTCGAACGTGGCGCTGCCGTACAGTTTCAGCGACCCGTCGGCGGTGGTTCCGCTCACTACAACATTAATATAGTCGCGCGGGGACGGGGCTTTTACGGTTACGTGCCCGCCGCTGGCCGTTATCTCAATAGTATTCACGCCGTCGGGCAGGATGACCGTGGCTGGGTCATCCCCGTTGTATTTGACGATGACAACGATATCGCGGAGCCCCAGGTCGTCCCGGCTGCCGTCTAACTTGGCGTCTATGGGGTTGCCGGCGCACTTGTACTCCTCGACGGTCCAGGGGGTCCCGCCTCCGCCGTTGTTCTGGTTGCCGGGGCCGGCGCTGTTGTTGCCGTCGCAGGAGAGGATCAGCGCGGCAGCGGCGAAAAACAGCCCGAAAGTCGATTTTTTGCGAAAATTCATAATAAAAGTCCCCCATTATAGTATGGCGCATACTAATATATCAATATAATAGAAAAATATTTATGCGCAAAGGAAAAAGTAAAAAAAATGTAAAAAATATGTAAACGTGGTAACGGGGCTGCGCGGGGGCGTGCGCAGCCCCCATTGTTTTGGTGTAGATTTTAAACGCGGAAATATGTCATCCGGTTGATGTTATTAAGAAATATCGATTTTAATATTGAAAAAAATGTCATGTTATTAATATCATTAATATATATTCTATTATATATGGATATTCTTAGGCCGAAAAAATAACCCGCAATGACTGGAATCCGCATTATGAGCCTTACCCGGGAGCAGCTGCTCTCCATAGGAAATCTGAAGCTGTCCGGCTGGTTAGACGGCCTGGACGACCGGCTGCTCGGTCAGTACTGCGACACGCTCTCCGACTTCGTAGAAGACTTTCCCGGCATTGAGGCCGACCTGAAAAAGGCTCTTTTTATAGGCGATGTCCCCAGGATAGCCTACGTGCTCTCCGAGCTTTCCGAGGTACTGGCGAACATCCACGCCGAGGACCTGGTGCGGGAGTGCGAGCGGCTCCGGCAGCCGGCCGGCGCCGCCGGACCTTCCGCGGCGGAGGCGGAGCTTACCGCTTTCCTGTCTACGGTGGCCACACTCTCGGTTGACATACAGATGGAGCAGCACAAGAGCGGAGGGCCCAGGAAGCCAGATACCCGTGGGTTCCAGGCGGCCGGCGCGGAAGGCATGGGCGCCCCGGTTCCGGCGGATGAGCAACAAAAGAGCATTTTGGCGGTGGACGACATCGCCGTAACGCTGACCCAGCTGCGGATGGCGCTCACGGCAGCCGGGTACAAGTTCAACGGGGTGACATCGGGCGCGTCCGCGCTTGACTACATAACCAAGTTTAAGCCCGACCTCTTTATTTTGGATATAGAGATGCCTAAGATGAACGGCTTTGAGCTCGCGGAGAAGCTGAAGGGGGCGGGGCAGACCGCTCCGATAGTCTTTCTGACGGGCAACACGACGCGGGACTACCTGATGCGGGCGGTCAAAATCGGCGCGGTTGACTTCATCGTCAAGCCGGTGAACGCCAATACGGTCGCCGGCAAGGTCGGTAAGATTTTCGCGAAGAAACCGGTTTGAGCCTGTACGGGGCTTTTGCCCGGTGCGCTGGGGGATAATTTTTTATGAAACATGTCCTGACATGCCTGTTGGCCGTTGTATTTCTATTGATGGCCGCCTGTTTCTCCGACGAGAGTGTGGACAGCGTATGCTGTCACGATTTTAACATGTACGCCGACGCCGTGCCGGAGGAGGCCGCCGCCATCAGGGCGGTGATAGGGGAGAGGAAACAGGGGCTGCGCGCCGTACTGACCGCGGAGGAGGCGGCGTTCATAGACAGCCTGACGGCCTCGAACGGCGTCGTGAACCTCGGTATCGTCTACGACGCCTACCCGGCGAGCTTCTACAACAGGGTGGAGAAGAAGTACCAGGGCATAGCCCCCGGCATAATATCCGAGGTGTCTGTGCTGACGGGTATGAGGTTCGAGATGCCGGGCGGCACGCACAACGCCCCCATCGCGAGCCTGCTGCGGATGCTTAGGGACGCCGAGGTCTCGATGGTCACGCAGCTCCTCTACTCCGAGTCGCGCAAGGACGACTATATATGGAGCGAGGTGCCGTACCTGTCGTCCAAGTACGCCCTTATTTCCAAGCTGAGTTTTCCCAAGGTAGACCTGTACCGCGTAAATTACTACAGGGTTGGGATCATCGAGCAGTCGATCCATGCCGAGATATTCGACCAGAAGTACCCCGGCCACAAGCACCGCAAGTCTTACCCCACGGGCGACGCGGCGTTCAACGCGCTGGAGCGGGGCGAGGTAGACCTGATTATGCTCTCCGAGAACATGCTTCTGGCTATGACCAACTACCGCGAGAAGACCGGCTACAAGGTGAACGTCTACTTCGACGACTATCAGGAGGCGCGCTTAGGCTACAATACGGGCGAGGAGCGGCTGCGCGGCATTGTCGATAAGGCCATGACTTTCATAGACGTGCCGGGGATCCGCGACGACTGGATGAACCGGACGTTCGACTACACCCGCAAGATCGAGCGGGAGCGGCTGCACTACGCCATCTCCATAGCGGCTATCGCTGTTGCCGCGGTGCTTATCCTCATTATGTTGCTCGGGAATAACAGGAGGCTCAACCGGCAGCTTCTGCTGGAGTCCAAGATGCTCAAGGCCGCCGAGGCGAGGGCAGTGGAGGCGTCTGACATAAAGAGCCGCTTTTTGGCCAACATGTCGCACGAGATACGCACCCCGCTCAACGCGGTCATCGGCATGTCGCAGCTGCTGCTTTTGGAAAAGCTGTCACATCGTCAGGAGAACTACGTAAGGGACATAAGCCTCGCATCGCACTCCCTCCTGTCAATCATCAACGACATACTCGACATTTCGAAGATAGAGGCCGGGAAGGTAGAGGTTACGCCCGTACACTACAACTTCCACGAGCTTATCGCAAATATAGTGTCTATGTTCCGGTTCATGGCGCGCAAGAAGGGGCTGGACTTTGAGGACGAGCAGGACAAGGGCAGCCTGCCGAGATTTGTTTACGGGGACGACGTGAAGCTGCGGCAGGTGCTGATCAACCTGTGCGCCAACGCCGTCAACTTTACCTCCAAGGGCCGCATCAGCCTCAAGGTAAGCCGCACCGGCGGCAACGGAGACAAACTGGTGTTCGTGGTAAGCGATACCGGCCCGGGCATAAGGCCCGAAGACATAAAAGACCTCTTCTCGCCGTTCGCGCGCATGGAGCAGTTGGAGCACCGCGAGGTTACAGGCACCGGCCTCGGGCTTCCCATAAGCAAGGCCTTCGTGGAAACGATGGGCGGTTCCATAGAGGTCGCAAGCGAATACGGCAACGGCGCGGCGTTTACGGTCACCGTCCCCTGCATAGTGGGTGACGGGCGCAAGGTTAAGGGGGCCGGCAATGGCAAGGCGGCGTTTAAGGCCCCGGGGGTCAAGGTCCTCGTTGTGGACGACAACGAGCTGAACCTCAAAGTCGCCTTCAGGCTTCTAAGCCTCTACGACATCTCCGCCGGCATGGTCGGCTCGGGCGCGGCGGCCATAGAGGCCGTGCAGAAAACGGGCTACGACATGATCTTCATGGACCACATGATGCCTGGGATGGACGGCGTACAGGCGTCACGCAAGATCAGGGAACTTGGCGGCAGATACGAAAAAACACCGATAATCGCTCTCACCGCCAACGCCACGCAGGGGGCGCGGGAGTCTTTTCTTGAAAGCGGCATGGACGACTACATATCAAAGCCGATAGAGATCGACAAACTCAGGGAAATACTGGAAAAATGGATCCCCGAAGATAAAATAGAGATAGAAGCGGAGGGCGCGGCAGGGAGGATTGTTGTGGCATCCACCGGCAGCGGCGGCGAATCGCAGATCGGGCTCTGGGAAGAGGTCGCCTCAATAGACGGCATAAACGCGGAAATAGGCAGAGAGAGGGTCGCAGGAATAGAGGAGATGTACCTTGAGATGCTGGAACTCTTCTGCGGCAGAATGGAAAAAGACTGCCAAAAGTTAGAAGAGTTTTTGGGCGGGCCGGACATGGAGAACTTCACGATACTGATACACGGCATGAAGTCGTCGCTCTCCACTATAGGCGCTATGAAACTGTCGGAGAGGGCGCTGGAGATGGAAATGGCGTCTAAAGGCGGCAACCGGGACCTCTGCTCCGAAAAACTGCCCGCCCTGCTATTAGACCTGCGAACCCTGAGCGCGAAACTGGCCCCCATCTGCGGCATAACGGCGGGCAGCCAGGCCGGCCGCCCCGAAGGCAGCGCCATAATCCTCGAAAAGGGGGTAAAAGCCGCCCTAAGCGCCGCCGAAAACTACGATGGGGACAAATGCCTCGAGATCGTAGACAAACTGCAGCAGTACGATTTTGGGGAAGAAACCGGCGAAATCCTCAAAAACATCAAAAACGCGGTCAAAAACTTCGATTTCGAGGAGACGGTGTCTATGCTCAAACGGTTCTGACCCCGTATTTTCCCGGTTTTTAATTTTTTTTAAAATATATCTTGACAGGCATACCCGGAATTATGTATTATTATATTAGTATGAGATAAGGCGGCAGGTACCGGCCGCCGAAACCACATTAATACTGCCGGGTTACCAAGCGCCGGCAGTAGTATTATTCTATTATCTGCGCCGATGGGCTGCGAAAGGATGGACGGCATGACGAGAAGGACCCCCCCCCC
>WQRV01000066.1 GCA_009786575.1 Chitinispirillia bacterium
AACTTGACACTTTTTACTAAGGAGAGATAAATTATGAGTACAGGTAATCAGCAGGATAAGCCCCAAAAGCGCCTCCCGTGGGACGCGTACTTTATGCAGATNGCCGTGCAGGTAGCCACCCGCTCCACCTGCGACCGCAANCACGTAGGCGCGGTAATNGTCCGCGACAAAACCATCCTCTCCACCGGCTACAACGGCAGCGTGCGCGGNATGCCCCACTGCGACGACGTAGGCCACATGATGGAGGACACCCACTGCATAGCCACCGTCCACGCCGAGGCCAACGCCATAATCCAGGCCGCCAAAAACGGCACCGCGATCGACGGCGCCGACATCTACGTAACCGCCTCCCCCTGCTGGAACTGCTTCAAACTCATCGCCAACAGCGGCATCAGGCGCATCTTTTATTTGGAATTCTACAGGGACGAACGGGTACTAACGGTAGCGGCGCAGGCGGGGATTGAGATGCGGCAGGTGGCGATAAATTAATTTGATACGTATCAAACATATATATTATATTAATATAACATAATTTACAAGGATACCCGATGGCCCAAAAAGCTAAGAAAGCGCCAAAGCAACAGTCGCTTGAGTCTATAATGATGAACTGCCGCAACGCCCTGCGCGGCACCATCGGCGGCAACGAGAAGAACCGCGATGCCGTCATGGGCCTCGTCTTCCTCAAGTTCGCCGGGGACAAGTTTGAGAAACGCCGCGCCGAAATCCTTGCCAAACACGGCAATGTCCCCGCGTTTCTCGAAAAGGTCTCGTTCTACCGCTCGCAAAACGTATTCTACATCAGCGAAACATCACGATGGCCGTACATCGTGGCGCACGCCGGCGCGAACAATATCGCCGTCATACTCGACAAGGCCATGGCCGACATAGAAGACAAAAACCCGCCGCTGAAAGGCGCGCTGCCGCAAAACTTCTACGCTACGCTCGGCACGCGCAAAGAACAGATAAAAGGGCTCATCGACGAAATCAACAAGATCGACGAGAGCAGCTTCAACGATAAAGACCTGATCGGGCGGGTGTACGAATACTTCCTGCAAGTCTTCGCCATAGACGCCGGGCAGGGCGCGGAAAAGGGCGAGTTCTACACCCCCGCAAGCATCGTCCGCCTCATCGCCGAACTGATCGAACCGTACGACGGCACAGTATACGACCCCTGCTGCGGATCCGGCGGAATGTTCGTCCAGTCCATCAAATTCGTAGAACAGCACAACGGCAACCGCGCCAAAATATCGGTAATAGGCCAGGAATCCAGCCCCGACACATGGCGGCTCGCCAAGATGAACCTCGCCATCCGCGGCATCGCACACAACCTCGGTGACCGCGCCACTTCCACGTTCACCGACGACAGGCACAAGGACACAAAGGTCGGCTTTATCATGGCAAACCCGCCGTTCAACTTCAAAAAATGGCGCGGCGAAGACGAACTCACAGACGACTACCGGTTCCGGGGATACGCCACACCGCCAGTAGCAAACGCCAACTACGCGTGGATACTCCACATGCTGTCAAAATTAGACGTAACAAACGGCATCGCAGGCTTCCTGCTCGCAAACGGCGCACTCAACGCCGACAGCACAGAAGGCGAAATACGCAAACAACTGATCGAAAACGACAAAATAGAAGCTATCATCGTACTGCCGCGCGAAATGTTCTACTCCACAGACATATCCGTAACGCTGTGGATCGTCAACAATAACAAAAAAGCCCGCACCCTGAACGACCGGAAACTGCGCGACAGACGGGGCAAAATACTGTTTGTGGACCTGCGCCGGTGGAACGATAACGTTTACGAAAAAAAGTATGTAATGCTGAGCGACGAACAAATCGCAAACGTCAAAACAATCTATAACAACTGGCAAACCGGCAAACGTTACCGCGACACGCCGGAACTGTGCAAATCAGCGTCAATCGAGGAAATACGAAAACAAAAATACTCGCTGGCGCCAAGCAAATACATCGAATTCATAGACCGCGATCTGGAAATTGACTATGAACGCGAAATGGCGCGGATACAGGGGGAGATGCGGGAGATTGTGAAAGCGGAGAAAGTGTCGCAGGGGATGGTTAAGAAGGCGTTTAAGGGGATTGGGTATGGGATTGAATAAATACAAGTTAGGTGACCTGATTTCCAGGCATGAGAGGCGTAACACCGATTTGCAATACGGTACTGATGACGTGCGCGGTGTTTTGAATACCAAAGGTTTTATGTCTACGAAAGCTAATATTGAGAACCGCTCTCTTGATCGGTTTTTGATAATTCAACATGGGGAATTTGCCTTTAACCGTCGCACAACAAGAAACGGAGAAAGATTGGGGCTTGGATATAACGATACTGACCAAACCTACATCGTTACCGAAGATTATGTAGCTTTTTCTGTGGCAGGTCATGCAAAAAAAATATTGTTGCCTACCTATCTATACATATTTTTCTTGCGGGATGAGTTTGACCGCTATGTGCGCTATGATTCTTGGGGGAGCGCAACAGAATTCTTTAATTGGGAAGAAATGTGTGAAGTTCCCATTACACTTCCATCATTGTCGATACAGCAAAAGTATGTTGATGTGTATAATGCGATGCTTGCCAATCAGCGGGCATATGAGAGCGATCTTGAGAATTTGAATGTAGCGATTGCCGCAAGTATTGAAAAGTTTAAACACTCCACATCACGGATTCCTGTTGGCGAATTACTTGAGGAAATAGATGTACGAAATCGCAATGGAGCAATTAGCAATGTACAAGGCATCAATATAAATAAGGAATTTATGCTGTCAGTTGCAAATCTTGGTGAAACTGATTTAACCAAATATAAGGTAATCAAGAAAAATCAATTTGCGTACAGCGCAATGCAAACAGGTCGCGATGAGTGTATTCGCATAGCGCTTTATCATGAAGGCGAACCTGTAATTATCTCCCCGGCATATTCTGTTTTACAAACCAAAGTCAAATCAGTGCTTGCCGAGTATATCATGCTGTGGTTCAGTCGTAGTGAGAGTGACCGTTACGGGTGGTTCATAAGTGACAGTAGTATTCGGGCAAGTTTGGAACTGTCGAGGTTTTATGAAATTGAAATCCCATTACCATCGATTCCGCAACAACAAGCGCTTGTAGATTTTTACAACGCTCGGCATTTGATATTACGAAATATAGCAATGTTGGATAAACTATTAAAAGACATTTGCCCTGTATTAATTAAAGGGTCGGTGGAGGAGGCAAAATGAGTGATACTAATATTCAAAACAAGTCCATTTACATAAAAAGTGTGGAACTTGAGAATTATGGTCCTTGTAAAAACGTAAAGTACAATTTTAGGTTTGATGAAAATGGAAATCCGGTACCACTTGTTCTTATTGGGAAAAACGGTGGTGGTAAAACGATTTTTTTGGCACATATTATTAATGCAATGCTTGTTGCAAAACAAATGATATATGACAACTGTGAGGTAGAAAAAGGAACGGTATATAAATTACGCCATCCAGGGTATATCAGTACTGGCGCATTGTATTCTCGTTCAGAAGTTGAGTTCACGGAAGATAATGCGAAGGTTATCGAGTGGCAATTAATTAATGAAAAGGAGATGCTTATTAAAAATCATGGACTAAACTTAACAAGCGTTGGATGGGCAGAAATTTCCGGCAGTGAGGCCAATCTTTTTAAACATAGCTTTAATGATGTTTTTGTACGCAAATTAATAGATCATTCATGCATCCAATATTTCCCTTCAAATCGATTTGAAGAGCCTGCATGGTTAAATAGCCATAATCTCACATCTCACGTAGAGTATATGGATTTGAATAGATTGGCTACTGTATCTAATAGGTCAATGATATCGGTATCAACACTTAAAGAATCGCAAAAATGGTTTCTCGGAGTTTTGCTTGATAGATGTGCGTTAGAATTGCAAATGAAAGTGACTACTCTCCCGGTACAAACCTCTGATGCAGATGGTAATCTAAAAGTGCTAAATATGTCTTTACGGGAGATGTTAGGTTATCGTGGTCAAGCAACACAAATTTATGACGAGATACTAAAACTTCTAAATCAATTATTTAATGTGCCATCTGGTACTATGAGGTTTGGGCTTGGTCACAGGTATTTAAGGCAGTTATCTATAATAAAGAACGAGCAGGTATGGATTCCAAGTTTGTTTCAACTTTCATCTGGTGAAATATTGTTGTTAGACTTGTTTCTTTGTATTATTAAGGACTTTGATTTATCCAAGTCAACATTTACTCAGTTGTCGGATATAAACGGTATTGTACTTATTGATGAAATTGACTTACATTTGCATATACAGTTGCAAAAAGACATTCTCCCCAAATTAATAAAACTCTTCCCTAAAATTCAATTTGTAATAACCACTCACAGTCCTATGTTCCTATTGGGTATGCAAAAAGAATTCGGAACAAACGGATTTGATATTTTAGATATGCCCTCAGCAGAACCGGTTAGCGTAGAAGATTTTTCTGAATTTCAAGACCTGTTCTCCATTATTCGTGAAACGAAAACGTATACCGATACTTTGAACGCAACATTAAAAGAGTCACAGTTGCCAGCTATTTTTGTTGAAGGGGATTATGACATCCAATATATTACCAAAACCATAGAATTGTTCTATAAAGAACAAGATTTGTTTAGTCGATTTAGATTATTTGATGGTGGCGGATTTGGAAATCTGAACAAAATTAAAGATATTGATAGTATATGGAATCTAATAGATTCCAAGTCAGCGGATGCTTTGTCGGTAAAAATGCTTTTACTATACGATTGTGATATCAAAAGAGACAATTCATCAAGAGGGATGGTAACTCGAACTGTTATTCCGACAAATTCTGTTAATCCAATTAGTAAAGGGATTGAAAATTTATTGCCTGATGTTACAATACAAAAATTAGAGGCAGCAAATCCACGGTTTATTGATGTGACACCTGCTATGACGAAAAGAACGCGAGGTGAAGTTGAAAATGTTCCTGAAGTAAAAGAAATCAATAAAGATGAAAAAAAGAATGTCTGTAAATGGTTATGTGAAAACGGAGATGAATCTGACTTTGAAGGATTCAAGGTGGTGGTGGATATTATTCTTGAATTTTTATCAAATTAACGGTCAAATGCAGACGGCATAATATATATTTTCAGAAGGAAAGAACCGACAGGCAGGGGAGATATCGTGGCAGACATCATAAAAAATTCGGATTACCGCGACTGGCTGCGTGATTTGAAGCTGCAGATCAAGACCGGGCAGGTGAAAGCCGCCCTGTCGGTCAACAGCCAGATGATAGTGCTTTACTGGGATTTGGGGCGGCAGATTACCGAAAAGCAGGAGAGCGCCAAATGGGGCAGCGGGTTCATAGGGCAACTGAGCAGGGATTTGAGGGAGGAATTTCCCGAAATGACGGGGTTTTCAAAGGATAATTTGCTCATGATGAAACGATTTTACATGTTTTATAGGTATGATATTTGTCAAGCGAATGAATTGGTAGCCCAACCTATGCCAGAGTTGACAAAAAGTTATCCACAAATTGTTGAACAGCTTGTTCAACAATTACAATACATTGATAATCAACAAGATACAAAAATGAAACAATTTGTTTCACAATTAATTTCGATTCCTTGGGGGCATCATATTCTGCTTCTGAAAAGAGTAAAAGATGTCAAGCAAGCCCTCTTTTATGTGGATAAAACTATCGAAAACAACTGGAGCCGTACGGTACTTGAGTATCAGATTGAGACCGACCTCTACGGCAGACAGGGAAAGGCCGTCACAAACTTCAAATTGACATTGCCGGAGCCGCAAAGCGACCTCGCCAACGCCATAATGAAGGACCCCTACAATTTTGAATTTTTACGGTTGTCGGATAAAGTAAAGGAGACCGATCTGGAGAAAGCGCTTGTGCAGCACATGGCGCAGTTTTTGCCGGAGTTGGGCATTGGGTTCGCCTATATGGGGCGGCAGTTCCAGCTCAAGGTGGGGGAGAAGGAGTACCGGACCGACCTACTTTTCTATCATACACGGCTGAAATGTTACATAGTTATTGAGTTAAAGGCCAGAGAGTTTGAGCCTGAATATATAGGAAAGCTGAATTTTTACATCACGGCGGTCAACGAACTGGTGAAAGATGGTGCGGACAAACCGACTATCGGTATGTTGTTATGCAAAAACAAGGACAACTACGAGGTGGAATTTTCGCTCAAGGCCGTAAATAATCCGATTGGGGTTGGCACGTTCAAGTATACCGAGCTAACCGACGACATAAAGGCCGCACTGCCCTCGGTTGAGGAGCTGCAAAGCGAACTTTTGACCTTTGAGCGGGAACACGGGGAGATGGGGTAGGGGATGAACAGTAAGTTCCGCGAGGCGGATCTTGAGGTCGCCATCATCAGGTTGTTGGAGGCGCAGGGGTACACCCACGTCTGCGGCGATGGTATCCATCGCAAATTTGAGGATATCTTGATTGAGGATGATTTGCGGGAGTATCTGGCTGCCCATTATTCGGATTTGACGCCGGCAGAGACGCAAAAGGCCATCGGCCTGTTGCAGAACATACCGTCGGCGCCGTTGTATGCGGGTAACCGGGACGCATTTTTGCTTATAAATGAGGGGTTTGATTTACCGCGTGATGAGCCGGGGAAGATTGCGCTTCATGTTGGTTACATCAATTTTGACGAGCCTGATAGAAACATTTTCAAGATTGTCAGCCAGTATTCTGTTCAGGGCGAGCGTCTGCGCCGTCCGGATTTGTTGTTGTTTATTAATGGTATACCTGTTGCGATTTTTGAGTTCAAGTCAGCAGTTGCGGAGAGCGCGACCACGCATGACGCGTGGAAGCAGATACATATCCGTTATTGCCGCGACATTCCCAAGTTGATGAAGTATTGCTTTTTGTCCGTAGTCTGCGACGGGCCGAATACGAAGATGGGGAGTATCTTTACGCCTTACGGGTATTATTACGCCTGGAATAAGGCAAATGACGGGGAGGCTGTCAGCAACGGGATTCCTGCGTTGAATACCATGTTGAAGGGCGCGTTTGCCAGAGACCGTGTAGTGGCTATTTTGCGTGATTTTGTTTATTATCCTGATGACAGTACGAAAGACGAGGCGATAGTTACCCGTTATCCGCAATTTTTTGCCGCGAGGAAAATGTTTGACAGCATCAAGTCCCGGATGAAGCCAGGGGGCGACGGTAGGGGTGGGATATACTTTGGCGCGACCGGCTGCGGCAAAACCTATGCGATGCTGTTTCTTGCGCGCTTGTTGATGCATCGCGATCGCGGCACGTTCAAAAATCCGACCATTGTGGTTATTGTGGACAGGGACGATTTGGATACTCAGACGTCCGAGCGCTTTGTCGTGTCTAAGAAGTATCTGCGTGACAGCAATGTTAAGAGCATAGAGAGCCGGAAAGATCTGACGGATGAGCTTGGCGGCAAGGCGAGCGGCGGTGTTTATATTACTACGATTCAGAAATTTTGCGAAGAGACCGGGCTACTTTCCGAACGGAGCAATATTATCTGCATTTCCGACGAAGCCCACAGGACGCAGACGGGAGTTGGCCCGAAGCTGAAGAAGACGGATAACGGAGTGTTTACCACGTACGGGTTTGCCAAATATTTGCGCGACAGTTTTCCGAACGCGACCTACTGCGGGTTTACCGGTACGCCGGTTGATGAGGCGCTTGCGGTGTTTGGCGGCGTGGTAGAGAGCTATACGATGAAAGAATCGGCCGACGACGGGATAACTGTACGCATAGCTTACGAGCCGCGTCTGGCAAGAGTTATTTTGTCTGAGGCGCAGGCACTTGAGATTCAAGAATACTACGACAGGTGTCTTGAGGCGGGTTCGAACCCGGAGCAGGTCGAAGAGAGTAAGCGGGCAATGAGCAGGATGCAGCAGATTCTTGGGCATCCCGACAGGCTGAAAAAGATGGCGTCGGATATTGTTACTCATTATGAGGCGTTGTGTGCGGAGAAGCCGGCGGTTATTCAAAAGGCAATGATTGTCTGCGCGGACAGGACGCTTGCGTTTTTATTGCTGAAAGAGATCATTGCGGTCCGTCCCGGCTGGAATGTGCCGCGCAAGGCGGAAAATGAGGCAGGATTGTCTGAGGAAGCGCTCAACAGGCTGATTCCGCTTGAAAAGATCAAATTAGTAGCTACTCAGGGAGTAAATGACGAAAAAGAGTTGTATGATCTATGCGGGAGTAAGGAGTACCGACAAAGGCTTGACAGGCAGTTTAAGAATGAGGCGTCCAATTTTTCGATGGCCATTGTGGTTGATATGTGGATTACCGGTTTTGATGTTCCGTCTCTTGCGGTGATGTACGTAGACAAGCCGCTTCAGAAGCATACGCTTATACAGACGATTTCCCGCGTCAATCGTGTATTTGATGGCAAGGATCGCGGTTTGGTCGTGGATTATATCGGCATTTGGCGGGAGATGCTCGAAGCTATTAAAATATATGGCGGGCCGCATGAAACCCCGGTAGACGAGTTGGCGGCGACGCTTGCGATATTCCGCAATCACCTGACGATGATTGATGAACTGCTTCGCGCCTTCAACGCGCAGAAGTTTTATACCGGAGAGCCGCTGGAGCGTCTTATTTGCCTGAATTCGGCGGTCGAGTATGTGCAATATAGAAAAGAGATTGAGACGCGCTTTATGAATCTCTCACGCGCGCTTAAGGCCGCGTATGCAATTTGCAGTCCATCCGGCGAACTGACCGACGATGAAATGACGAAAGCTCAGTTCTATCTTGCGGTGCGCTCTATCTTATATAAGCAGACAAATGAAGGGGTGCCAAACGCTGAGATTATGAATAGCGTAGTGGAGACGATGGTGCGGGAGGCAATATCCTGTACGGGCATTGAGGATATTCTTGATGCAGATGCCCCGGAGGATTTATCCGGCGATGATATTACGCAAAAACTCAAAGGTATCAATTTGCCGATTTCCAAATTCAACGCCCTGTTAAAATTACTCCGTAAGGCTATATCGGATTACAGCAAGATGAATAAGCTCAAGGGTATTGAGTTTGACAAACGTCTGAGGGCGGTGGTAGACAGGTATAACGACCGGGATAACCAGATTTTCGTATCGGAGGTTGTGTATGATTTCATAAATGACCTTTCTGACGAATTGATAAAAATTTTTGACGGGCTGCGGAATGATAAGGCGTCTTTCGAGGAGATGGGGATAACTTATGAAGAGAAGGCTTTTTACGACATACTCGTAAAGGTGCGCGACGAACACCATTTTCAGTACGCTGATGAGAAGTGTTTAATCCTCGCCCAAAAGATTAAGGAGTTGGTGGACGATAAATCTCAATTCGCGGACTGGTCTACCCGCGACGATATAAAAAATCAGCTTAACATGGAACTGACCGTACTGCTGTACGAAAACGGCTATCCGCCGGAGTGGGACGAGGTGGTATTCGAGCGGGTACTTGAACAGGCGGAGAATTTTAAGAAATGGGCCGGGTGATTTAGCGTGACTACGCGTTACTGGATAATCTTTAATAGGGATTTGGGTGGCATATTACCGAATAAAAGAGGTTTTAAATTGTTGCACAACCTGTGCAACAATTACAACACATTGAAAATCCACAAGATACAATCACCGGACAAGCTGTTCGGCAATTGGTGTTAGTTTCGCGGGGACAGCCTCATCAAAACATTGCACAAAATGCTTGTTTTTGCGATATGGCCGATATATATTAGTGATATGTGTCTTGCCCGTAAAGTATAACATTGCGCCCCCGGCTGCGCCGGCTGCAATCCGCCAAAGAAAGGGATTTTATGAAGGATTTTGTCCAAAGCGCTGCCCGTTCGCTAACCCTCGGAATACCGGCCCTCGCCCTGATATTCGCGTTCAATGCCGCCGCCCCCGCCCAGAACTGGAGCGGCGACGGCGGGAAGGGGATGAGCATCACCATCCTGGCCCCCGAGGCGTCCGGCCTTGCCGAGGCCCAGAGCTACATCCCGGCGCTCGTGCAGGGCGAGATCGTCAGCAACTTCTCCGGCTACTCAGCCATAGAGGTGCTCGACTGGGAGCAGCGCGACGCCCTTTTGGTCCGCCTGCTATCCGGCTCCTACAGCGACAGCGTGAGCGAGAAGGCGGCGCAGGAGATCGGCAACGCGGTGCCCACCACCCACTTCATGCAGGGGAACATTACCAAAACGGGGACGGGCTACAACCTGCGGGTAAACGTCACCAAGGCTGCCGACAAGAAGGTCGCGGCGTCGTACTCGAAGGCCGTTACCGTAGCGGAGCTCGACAACCTGACGGGCATACGGAAAGCCTCGCTTGAGCTCTTGCAGAAACTGGGCGTAGCGCTTACGGCAAAAGCTAAGGCCGAGCTCGGCGGCGCGGCGGATGACGGCCGCGTGAGCGCGCAGACCGCACTCGCCCAGGGCGTTACCGCGCAGAGGCAGGGGACCGAGGTCGCGGCGCTGAGCTACTACTTCAAGGCCGCCGCTGCCGACCCCACGCTAATGGAAGCGATGAAGCGCTCGTCCATACTCAACGCCAACATATCAAGCGGCAACATGGGCGACAACGTCCGCAACGAGATACAGTGGCGCAAGCAGTGGTTAGGCAGGCTCACGGAGACGGAGCAGTTTATCGCCAACCTGAACAAGACCGCGTCTATGCCTTATACGCTGATGTATCTGACCAGTGTAAAGCAGGGGAAGATAGACTTCAAGACCGAGACGGTGGATGTGATCATTGCCACGGTTTTGCGCGCCGACCCCGGCTGGGCGCTCCCTATGGAACGCACGCTGCAGGCGGTGTACGACGGGCTGAAGGCGACGAAGAAAGCGAAGGAGTGGGGGCTCGACGACTGGCCAAAGCGCGGCGTTACCGACCTTAAAGTCTTCGGGAATAATTTCTCCGTAGATTTCGAGATGGTAAACGGCCAGAATAAGGTGATAGGCAAGCAGACGCTGCAGACCGGTATCGCCTGGGACGACATCGTGGTGCGGCGCGTGCCCGCCCTCAAGGCCGGCGCCAAGACGGTGGAGTTCAAGAAGGTCAACGCGAACGATATTACCGATAATTTGACGATACGGGTAGCAAGCGTAAACGGGGCCGACGCCGCGGCGGCCGCCAAAAAAGGCATCCTGCAGATACTCGCCATTGTCAACGGCCAGAAGGGCAGCTTTAAGGATAAGAGGGACGGCAAGAGCTACAAGACGGTAAGGGTCGGCTTCACCAACTGGATGGCCGAGAACCTCAACTACGCCTCCGACAGCAGCTGGTGCTACCGCGACACCGCGTCCTACTGCGCGAAGTACGGACGGCTCTACAACTGGGACGCCGCGATGAAAGCCTGCCCCGCGGGGTGGCGTATGCCCGCCCGCGAGGACTGGATGGGCCTGTTTCAGACGGCAGACTTCCGCACGCTCGGCAACAAGCTTAAATCGAAAACCGGCTGGGCCCAGAGCGGCAACCGCACCGACGGCAACGGCACCGACGGCAACGGCACCGACGACTTCGGCTTCTCGGCCCTGCCCGGCGGCACCAAAAGCCAGTATAGTTACGGCAACGCAGGCCGCGAAGGCCGCTGGTGGATGTCCACCGAGGCCAGCCGCACCGGCGCCTTCAGCCAAAGCCTCGAATCCGACTACCCCGACGCCAAAGAGTCCGCCTACGAGAAGGTGCGCGGGCTGTCGGTGCGGTGCGTGGAGGAGTAGCAATAATTTGGCATTTGTCCCGCACCCGTCTAGGCCTGGGTGCAGGGTGCCGTCCGGCGGCATCACGGCTGTCGTGCAGTCGCCGGACGGCATCCCGTGCCCAGGCCGGGTATGCAACAAATTATCATTTGGCGTTGATTTTTATTTTGACTTTTTGCCCTTGCCGTATTATATTATAAAGATATTGCGTAATAGGGGGATTTTCTGGGGATTCTGTGCCGGCGCCGCCGGTTTGGCGCCGGCGTCTCATAAATTAATGGTTCGGGAGGGGGGATCATGTTCCGTAGACCTTTGTCTGCTGCTTTATTGGCGGTCTTTTGCGCGTTTTCGGCAGTTTTTGCGCAGGTTTCGATCGTGGTGAACAATGTCGGGTACGAGAAGACCGGGGTCAAGCGGGCGGTGGTGCAGTCGCCGTCGGCTATTTCGGCAACTACTTTCGACCTTATCAACGCGCAGGGCGCCGCGGTCAGGTCTGCCGTGCCGCTGGGGCCTCAGGTCCAGCCGGTGTCGTGGAGCGGGGACGGGTTCCGCTATTTTAAGGTTGCGGACTTCTCCGATTTTGATACCGACGGCGAGTACCGGGTGCAGGTGGGTTCGGCAACTTCGCCGGCGTTTGCGGTTGGGGCCAAGATTTTGCAGTCCAAAACCGGGGCGGATCAGGTGGGCTTTTTCAATAAGATGAGGAATACCGACGAGGGGGACAGGGCTTTGCCGGTATTCGGCAACTCGCGGACGCACAACATTTACGGCGGGTGGTGGGACGCCACGGGGGATCCGGGCAAGCACCTCTCGCACCTCTCCTACGCTAATTATTACAGCCCGCAGCAGATCCCGCTTGTGGTGTGGGCGCTGCTCCACGCCAATGAAGCCCAGCCCGGCGCGTTCGGCGCTGCTGCGAAGTCGGAGGCGGCCTGGGGTGCCGATTATCTTTTGAGGTCGTTGTCGTCCGATGGATATTTTTATATGTCGGTGTTCGACAACTGGGGCGACGGTACGAGGTGGACGGATCAGCCGTCCGATTCTAAGGGTGACCGCGAGATATGCGCCTGGGGGACTAAGGACGGGATGACGTTCAATGATGCGGACGGCACCAACAACTCCGACGGCATCCGTTCCGCGAATTACCAGTCGGCGATGCGCGAGGGTGGCGGGATGTCTATAGCGGCGCTTGCGAGGGCGTATGCGGCCGGGGTGTCCGGCGACAGCAGCGCGGCGCGGTATCTGGCGGGGGCGGAGCGGGCGTACGCGCACCTTAAGGCCAACCCCACAAGGTATCAGGACGACGGGAAGCAGAACATAATAGACTACTACTGCGGTCTTCTTGCCGCCACCGAGCTTTATTATGCGACGGATAATGCGGGGTACCTCACGGAGGCCCGCGAGTGGCTTGGCAAGTTGCTGGATCTTCAGGATCAGGGCGGCTGGTTTTATTCGGGCAAGGACAACTCCGGCCAGAACATCCGCCCGTTCCACCACGCCGCCGATGAGGGGCTGCCGGTGGTGGCCTTGTCGCGCTATTATCAGGTTGCCGCGGATAATACCGAGAAGCTGGCGCTGCGCGAGGCGGTGGGGCGCAACCTGCGGCACTACGCGAATATCACCTACAACAGCGGCTCGAACCCCTTTGAATATGCGAAGATGTACAGATTGCGCAGCGACCCTTTGGGTGGCGGCGGTTCGATTGATGTTGGCGGAGCGTATACGATAAAGATAGAGGCAGAGAACTACACCTCAAAAGAGGGCGACTTCAGGGTTGAGAACGGTGCCATAGGCTATATAGCGGATGGGCACTCCGCAACCTACGAGTTTGACGCGGATCATGCCGACAGATACAAACTTGAGTTTATGGTATCCACGGGTAATGAGTCCAGCAGCTTCACAGTTAGAGTGAACGGCGCGAGCGCCGGAACATTGTCTTTCGGTAATACCGGCGGTTGGTCGGTTTTCAAAATTGAAGCGCTTGCCGGTTCCGGCGTACAGATTAATAAGGGGCAGAATACGATCAGGCTAGAGTTTCAAAACGCCGTCAACATAGATTACTTGCGTATCGTCAGCAATAATGTTGTCATAGAACCGCCATCGGATCATCAGGCATTTTTCTTCATCCCCAAAGTAAATGAAACCGGCTACTGGTGGCAGGGCGAAAACGCGCGCATAGCCTCTATGGCCTCGGCGTTCATTCTGGGCGCGCCGCTCGCCGACCACGAGGGGCACATGTGGGCCGACACGCTTTTCGGCATGGCGACCGCGCAGTTAGACTGGATTTTGGGCCGCAACCCGTTCAACCTCACGATGATGTACGGCTACGGCCGCGGCAGCGGGCCGGAGTACCCGAACTACCCCGCCACGCGCCACCTCGAGAACATCAAGGGCGGCATCTGCAACGGGATCAGCTCGGCGCGGTCAAACGAGAACAACATAGAGTGGATGCCCTACAAGGACCAGGGCCTCGGCGACGAGTTCTGGCGCAACTGGCGCTTCGTGGAGCAGTGGCTCCCCCACAACGCCTGGTACCTGATAGCGGTCTCCTCCCTCTCCTACAGGATCGACAACCCCATCGAGCCGGAGGACATTGTAATATCGGTAAAGCACAGCGCGCAGCCGAAGACGCACCGTTTGAAGGTATCCGCCTCGCACGGCAGGAACATAAGGATAGAGCTCCCCTTTGCCGCGGACAAGCGCACGGAGGCGGTAATATACAATATGCAGGGTAGAAAGATCTACACCCATACAATAGAGCAGGGCATCCGTAAAACGTCCTTAAAAATCCCCGGCAACATAGCCGGAGGGGTATACGTATTGAGCGTTAGGGATATGTCGGGCAGAAACAAGGTATCGGAACGGTTACATTTGCGTTGAGCCGGACTTTTTTTATTAGGATTTGACTTTTGTCGTCGCATTTTGTATTTTATTATGTTGATAAGTCTATGCGCCAGTAGCTCAGCTGGATAGAGCGTCGGCCTCCGGAGCCGAAGGCCACAGGTTCGAATCCTGTCTGGCGTAGTTTTATTTAACCGGTGAATCTGTAAATAGTGTAAAATTAAATAAAATAAACGCCAACAGCGACATTTTCAGGGGGGTTGCTATTAATTTCCGTACACAAAACCTCGGTATTTTTGATGTAATCTTGCCGGAGCTCGAAGACGACGAGATGTTCAATTCCGGCATGCTCAAGGATCACATCAATCAGATGATCACGGCCGGCCGGCGCAATTTCGCGATCGACCTCTCGCAGCTCGACGACATATACTCGGACAGCTTCAACGTGCTGATGGCGCTCAACAAGCGCCTGCTTGAGGTTGCCGGGCGGCTGACGCTCCTTACGCCGCAGCCCGAGGTTATGTCGAAGCTGCAGAAGGCGGGCATCCAGAACGTCGTGCGGGTTTTCGGCAGCGAGGCTGAGCTTATGGCTCTGTCCGACGAGATCATGGCCGCGTCGGCCGGCTACAAGGTAACCGACCTTGCGGGCGCGGGGCAGGCGCTCGCCGAGCAGTCGGAGTTCGACAGTCTGCGTTCGGAGATAGGGTCCGTGTTTGGCGAGGAAGGGTTTGGGTCGGTGCCCGGCGGGATGTCCGCGCAGCCCCCGCGGCCGCAGATGCCTCCTCCTCCGCCACAGCCTCAATATATGGCTCCTCCTCCGCCTCCTCCGCCGCGTCAGATGGTACCGCCGCCTCCTCCGGTGATGGCCCCTCCGCCACCTCCGCAGCAGATGATGCCGCCGCCCCCTCCGCCGAAAATGATGGCGCCGCCCCCGCCGCCCAAGGCGCCGGAGTTCCCGCCGCCGCCTGCCAGGATGGACGCGCCGCCCCCGTTCGGCGCCCCTCCTCAGTCCGCGCTCCCCGCCGGGCCTGTGCTTGGCGACGACGACGGGTTTGACGACTTTGAGTTCGGCAAGAAGGGCAAAAAGAAGAAGGCCAAGCCGCAGTTCGAAGACTTCAGCTCCGATATTGATGATGAAGACGCGCCCAAGAAGAAACGGACCGTGCCAATTATTATTGCCGCCGCGGCCGTAATTGTGATCGCCGCGGTGGGCGGCATAGTTATGTTCTCCGGCGGTGGTGGCGACAGCAAGCAGGCTAAGAAAGAAGAGCCGGCCCCTCCGCCTTCGCCGCCTCCTGCTCTGGTTGAGGAGACGCCAGCCGCCGAGCCTGCGGTTCCGGCCGAAGAAATTCCGGTGGCCTCGGTGGCCACGGTTGCACAGCCGTCGCCTGCTCCGTCCGCGCCGGCGCCCGCGAAGCAACAACAGCAACAGCAGCAGCAGGCCAAGAAAGCCGTGCCGCCCCCGGCTAAAAAGACTGCGGCTGCGCCGCCCCCTCCGCCGCCACCACCTCCCCCCCCTCCGCCTCCGCCGCCGGCCGCACCGCAGCGGCGTGATGTCGTAATCACCTCCTCCCCAACGGGAGCCACGGTCGAGGTCAACGGCAGGAGAAGGGGCACTACGCCGGTTACATTCAGGCCGGACGCGACGGGAGACCTCACGATCGTCGTTTCCATGAGCGGCTACGAGACGTCCCGCAGAACCATAAACTACACGGGCGCCGCAGAGAACGAGTCGTTCTCCCTGTCAAGGGTAGCGCCCCCGCCCCCNCCCCCCCCCCCCCCCCCCCCCCCCCCCCCCCCCCCC